>CAMDOF010000022.1 GCA_945903465.1 Opitutus sp. GAS368 | reverse complement strand
GAGTGTCGCCGGTCCGTCGGATGAGCGACACTCTTGTCGCCCCTGCTGCCTGGGAGCCTCCCCACCACAACAAGTTTTGGCCCCGACTGGAAGAAACAGCCTTCCATGGCCACCATCGGCGACAGGAGTGTCGCCGGTCCGTCGGATGGGCGACACTCTTGTCGCCCTTGCTGCATGGGAGCCTCCCCACCAAAACAAGTTTTGGCCCCGACTGGAAGAAACAGCTTTCCATGCCCACCATCGGCGACAGGAGTGTCGCCGGTCCGTCGGATGGGCGACACTCTTGTCGCCCCTGCTGCATGGGAGCCTCCCCACCAAAACAAGTTTTGGCCCCGACCGGAAGAAACAGCTTTCCATGCCCACCATCGGCGACAGGAGTGTCGCCGGTCCGTCGGATGGGCGACACTCTTGTCGCCCCTGCTGCATGGGAGCCTACACACCAAAATAAGTTTTGGCACCGACGGGAAGAAACAGCTTTCCAGGCCCACCAACGACTTGCAGTGGCTGTTTCAGAAAGTAGCTCAACCCAAAAAACCCCCGCACCAACGAGGAAGCGGGGCCCCTCATTAGGGTCGATCGGAAAGCGGCCGAAACCCGCGGGAATACTCCTGCCGCGGGTAGCCGGTCAATCCGAACCCACTTGCAGAACGCGCGAGGGTTACCGCACATTGAACCTGACCCGCGCTAACCCGCGCTGACCCGCGCTGGCCCGCGCTGACCCGCGCTGGCCCGCGCTGACCCGCGCTGACCCGCGCTAACCCGCGCTGACCCGCGCTGACCCGCGCTGGCCCGCGGCAAACAACCGTCGCCTCTCGCCCGTCAGGCCGCCACGAATGGCAGATAGCGCGGCTTGAGGATTTCTTGGGTGGGCAGATTCATTGATGCGAGGATGCGATTGGCCACCGCTTTGCCCGAAATTACGGCCGACTCCATGCCGTAATGGTAAATGCCCGCCGTATAATCTCCGGCCAGCCAGAAGCCCGCCAAACCCGTCTCATGCTGGCGAGGTACCCTCGACCAATAACCGAGGCGGGTCCCGCAGTAGGTTCCCTGCAGGCGCAACACTTGGCTGCTGCTCGGGACTTGGCCACGGCAGGCGGGGAAAAAGCGCCCAAGATCAACCAGCGTCTTGGCAATTAACTCGGCGTCCGAGAGCGGCGTCGCGTCATCGGCCGCATCAATCAACACTTGAAGAATACTCCCCGAGTGAGAAAGGCCTTTCCATCCCTTCCAGTGATGCGCCTTGTCCGCGACCGCATCAAAAATGGGCCCGGTCGCGGGATCCCGGTTCGAAATATAAACGTTACCGTCGGAGAACACTTGAGTGTCGTACCACAGGGTGAGCGTGATGATCGGCGTCTCTTGTAATTGCGCGAGGTTGGCGAACAGAGGCCATTTTCGATAACTCGCCGGCAGCAGGCGCGGGACCGCGTAGCCGGGAATGGCACTGATCACATGATCAAACTCGCGCTCCTCACCTTGGGCGGTGACGAGCCGGGGCAGCGCGGTCTCGGCTGGCAGGATGGCCGCGACGGGACTTTCGAGATGGATTTTCGCACCTTGCCCGCGGGCATATTCCACCAGTGGGCCGATCAACGCATCCGCCAGCGGCGCTCCGAAGAATGTTGTATTGAACAACCCCATACTGCCGTACATCGTGCGCAGAAATTTGATAAACGACGCCGCGCTGGCCTCGTCTGGCCGCAATCCCTGAATCGTCACCGCCTCGAGCCCAAGCTGCTGGCGAATCATCGGGCTGGCGCCTTGCGCCTTCAAGAAGTCATCGACGGAGACGTGGTCGTAGCGCTCCGCCACCGCATCACTCATGCGGAGAATTCGAGCGGTCAGCACCGTTAGCTGGACCCGTTCCCAAGGGGAGAGGCCCGGAAAAGTGGCCAAGCCAAACAATGTTTTAAAAACGGATTTGCCTGCCAGCAAGGTATCGATCCTGTCCGTGGCACCATTGCACACGTAATAATTGCCATCGGTCTCGCGCAGGGGGAGAGGATGCCCGATGGCCGCGAAGAGCGCGTCTTTATTATGGTACCAAGGGAAATCGAGATGAATACCGGTCTCAACGGGTCGCCCGCGTTCATCGAGCCAAGAGGCGCATTGTCCACCGGCAAAAGCGGCGGACTCGAATATCTCGATCGCGAACGTGTCCTTGGCGCCGAGCGCGAGGTGGGCCGCCGCGGAGAGGCCGGACATCCCGCCCCCAATAATCGCGATGCGTTTTTTCATAAAGGCAATTCGGTGGTCTCCCTGACGCCGAGGGTGAGTTCGCTCCCCATCCTCCGTTTAAATGTGGCGGGTGGGAGTACCGTAGCATTTGCAGCTCTAAAACGGGTGAGTTCGCTGCCCATGCTCCGTTTAAATGTGGCGGGCGGCTCCGAGGATAGTTGGGGCGCCGTGGGCATCACCATTTGAAATTCACGAAATTGTCCGACCGGCCATCATGGCCGTGGGAGCCACCGCCAGACCCAGAGTTTGCCAAACGCGAGGATTGCCGCCGACCCACCATCCTCCCCCAGTCGAACTGAACCGGTGGCGCCTTTCGTCGACCGGTGGGAGATTTCCGCCCGTGCCCGCTTCGTTTTCATCGTGAGAGTAACGGTAAAAAGGCGCCTCGCCGCGTGGTCTTTTTCGCGCGGATCAAGAGCGCGCGGGCGTCCGCGTCGTCTTCCACGTCCCGGTCGCGGCACCTTCCGCAGTCGTGCTCTCGTAGGTTCCTTCCAGCTTATCTCCCTGCAACTCGCCTTTGAGGGTGCTGGAAGCGGAGGTCCCTTGGACTTGCCAGGCGAGCACGAATTCAACTTTGACGCCATCGACCTTGACGGACTTGGTGGTCGTCGGGATTTCGGTGCCTTCAAAGGCGAAGACCGACTGCGCGGTCCAAGCGGAATCTTGCCCGCGGCTAAATTTCACTTTCAAGGTACCGCTGGAATCATCCTTGCCGCGCCACTCGCCCGAAAACTCGCCGACGAGCCCGGTCTGGGCGGCGAGACCCGAGGGGACGGGCGCCGCTTTTGAAGCGGCGGAGAAAAGCACCGGTTGCGCGGCGAAGCAGGCGGTAACGAGTACGATGGTGAAGAATTTTGGCTTGGTCATAGGTGGGACTGAACGAGGACAAGTCCGGCCTGAATCGCAAGTCCACAAGCAAGCTGAAACCCACAAAAAACCGGGGGGGCCAAAACCGCGGGGACCGTACGAACCGGCTCTGATCGCCCGCCATGGCCAGGCTGGCCCAAGTGCGGAGCGGCCCGCCGAGCTGGTTCAGGTGAAGGGCGAGCCGGCGCGGGGCGCTCACTCCTCATGCGCTCAGGGCAGCAGGCCCACCGCGAGCGGGAGGAAGACGTCGAAGCGGCGCCCAACAATCTACGCGCGAACCGCGGCGAGATGACCCGGCCCGATCCCCGCCAGCGCGAGGCGAGCCGTCGCCCGCCCCGGAATCGACTCCGTCGACTTCGCGCTGAACCGGCGTCGACGTGCCTCCGCCCGGCGAACCGGCACCCGCAGAGGCCGAGGCGGGGTGGACCGGCGGGACCCGTGGCAGCGGATCAGCGAAACGTGTAATCGACGCGCAACGTATAAGAGCGGCCCCGCGGATCAGCGACCCGCGGTTCCCAACTGCTACCCGCGCCGGTGTTGCTGTCATAAGCCACGGAGAAAGGAGGCTCGGTGTTGAGCAGATTTTTAACGCCAGCGATCACGGTCATATTTTTCAGTCCGCGATAGGTGAGGCTGAAACTGTAAATGCTGTAGGGCCTGACCTTGGCATTCCAATCGCTGGGCCGGATCGTGCCGTTGGCGACGCCGGGCAAGACCTGATCGACGTAGCCGCCGCGATAAAGCTGGTTGAAAGAGCCGGACCAGCGCCCCTTGCGATAACTCACGAAGGCTGTATGTTTCCAGCGGATACCAAGATCGTTGGAGCGCGTCCATTGCCCAATCTCGCTCGGGCCGAAGGGCGCGCTGGCGAGCAAGCGGGATTTTTTCTCAAGCAGATAGGAGACATCGAAACCGCTGGAGAGTTTGCCGCCCGCCAACTCCGTAGCGCCGCGCAGGCCAAACTCGACCCCCTTGGTGACAGTCGCGCCCGCATTGATCCACCGTGTGTCCACGGCGAGCAGATTGCCCGACGCGTTCCGCAGGAAACGATCGTTGAACAAATTATAATTCGAGGCCAACTGCGTGAGGCTGAGAATTTGAATCGTGCCATCCCGCTCAATTGACCACCAGTCGAGGTTACCGCTCAAGTGGCGCGTCGGGGCGAAGACGATACCCGCCGAGTACATCGTGGCGCCCTCCGGCCCGAGGTCGCGCTTACCACCGCTGAGGACGTCCGGCTTCACCGCAGGGGCCGCCGGCGTGATGATTCCGTTGGTTCCGAGCGCGGGATCAGGGAAGTCATTGCCGGCATAAGTCGTCAACGTCGTGGGGTTGAACAATTGATTAAACGTCGGGACGCGAAAGCCCGTGCTGTAGGTACTGCGGACGAGGAATTTATCGGAGGCGGCATAACGGAGCGTCACCTTGGGATTGGTGGTCCGGCCAAAGCCGGTGTATTCATCCGACCGCACCGCAGGATTGAGATCCAGCCCCTTGAAAACCGGAACCTGCCACTCGGCAAAAACAGATTTGATCGTGCGCTTGCGCTCGCCGGCGGTGGCGTTGGCGTTGTCGAACGGGGCATTAAAGATCAGGGCCTCAGTCGTGTTGGCGTTCGCCCGCTGATCGCCGGCGAACGTGTATTTCTCGACGCGCCAATCGGCGCCCGCCGCCGCCATCACGCTCCCCGCGGGAAGCGTGAAGAGGGGACCCGAGGCCGTGAAATCCGCATTCTGTGCCGTAAAGATACCGCCGTAGAGTTGGACGCCGTCGGCGCGGACTTTGTCGAGCGCGGCGAGAGCCTGGGGCGTCTGCGTGTAGGAAAAAGGGTTGAGGACGCCCGTGTTAATGAGGTCGGCGAAGGGCTGGTAATAGAAGTAACCACTCTTCAAGAGGGAGCTGCTCTTGCTCTTCGACTGAGACGCCCCGAGGCGATAATCCCATTGCGCGAGGAAGGAGAGTGGCCCCTCCAAGCCGACAAAAAAACGCTCGGTATCACTTCTCGTGTCGATCGCGCGGTTGCCCAGCGGCGTGGCGCGCCAGCGGAAGGCCAAAGGCAGGCCGCGGTTCGGGGCGATCTCCGGGAAGTAGGCGAGGAGGGCATTGAAAACGCGGGTGTAGTCCGCGCCCGTACTGGGATAAGCGAGGTTGCGAAAGGGGTTCGGAACCGCGGTGCCATTCGGGAGCGAGGTATTGGAAGTACTGACGGCGCTGGTGATCTGGTTGGCCGAGAAACTTTTGCTCGACTCGGAGCGCCCGAGAACCGCCTCACCGATCAAGCGGTGCTCGCCGATTTTAAAAGTTCCCCGGGTCACCCAGTTTGAGTTTCGCACGGGTTGCTGCAGAACGGCGGCCCGGCCGGTGTCCCAAGCCGAGGCGTACTTGGCCGTGGGCGTCGCCCAGAGTTTCTCGTCGTAAGGCCCCATACCGTCGAGGCCCGGGTAGCCCGCACCACCGGGGAGATCGACGATATTAATACCGCCGCTCATGCGCACCGCGGGATTCTGCGGATCGGCCGGGCCGGTGCTCCGACCGGTGTTATCAAGATTGTCGCGACTGATCGCCGAATACAGCGTGGTCAGAGGAAAAATCGTGGCAATGGGGGTACCGCGGGTATCCACCGACAAACCGCGATTTGGTTGAAACGTGTTAATGAAATCGCGTTGATCGCCGCGCAATTGCTTATGATCCGAGACGGCCAAGGACGTGAGAATATTAAATTTATCCCGATTGAGATCGCCGAAACCGGCGAGCAGCGAGACGCGGTTGATCGCGCCGCCGCCCTGCTCGGTCACGTCGGTGGCGACGCCGGCGCTGATGCCCTGATAATTGGTGCGCAAGATAAAGTTGATCACGCCACCGACGGCATCGGTGCCATAAATCGCGGAAGCGCCGTCTTTGAGTGTCTCCACCCGTTCCAGCGCCGCAAAAGGAATGGAATTCAGATCAACGACGCCGCCGTTTAATCCGTGGGAGGCGACCCGGCGGCCATTCAAGAGCACGAGCGTCGCGCCCGCGCCCTGCCCCCGTAAATTAGCCGAGCTCGCACCGTTGTTACCTCGCGCCGCGCCCGACACGACGTCGGCATTACTCGCGAGATTATCCAAGCCGTTGCCGTTGATGTTGAGCATCGAGAGGAGTTGCTCCGCACTGACAATGCCCTGCTCCTCAATTTCCATGCGCGTGATCGTCTGCACCGGCAAAGCGCTCTCGCCCTCGAGTCGTTTAATCAGGGAACCCGTCACGACGAATTTTTCAAGCCTGACCGATTCCTGCGAGTTAGCGGCCGACGCCTGGTCAATTTTCTGAGCAAACGCGGCGGTCATAGCCAGTGCCGCCGCGAGCACCGCCATGAGGGCGGCGGGTTTTCTTGGGTTTTTGGTATTCATGATTGGAGCTCCAATGTTTCCTCATAATGAAGAGGTGGGAACGAAAAAATCTGAAAATCTCAGAGGGGCCCTGGGCGATGAGGCGATGAGCCTGCGCTGGGATCTATAACCAGATCGCAGCGAGACGCGCGGCGGTGCGGTCGGACCCTGCCAGCTATTTGCTCGCCAGGCGCCGGGTAGGACCGCCGATGTCCTAGCCACGCTGTAAGCTGTGGCCCATGAAAAGAGGGTCTCGATGCTAACGCCGCACCATCAAAGATACCCATTGTCCTCAACCGCTGAGTCCGTCCCGCCTTGTTCGGGCCGATCCTCGCGTCCTGCCATCAAACAAAGATACCCGTTGTCCTCAACCGCTGAGTCCGTCCCAATTTAAAACACCGCCTGTGCCTCGAACTTTTTCCGCCCTTTTCCCGCACTTTCAATGAGCCCGTACCTGTACCTAGCCGCCCGCAGCGATGAGCTTTTTGCGCAATTGTTGCCGAGATTAGCCGCCGCCCGCACCCTCACCTTGCGCGCCACGGGCTTGCCTCGCCCGATACCGGTCGTCCTCCCGTCGGCGCAGATGGCGGACTGGCTCAAGGTGCGGCTGGCTCGTGAGCTGGGGCTCAGCATGGGCTTCGATTTCCTGCAACCCTCCGAATACTTCAAGCGCCACTTCAACACCGATGAACGCGACCGAGCCTTCGCGGAGGCTCACGCCGCCTGGGCGCCGGACCAAATGCGGTGGCGGATTCTCCCGCTCGTCGATGACTTCGCCGCCCAACTGGGCCACGACGTGAAACGGCCGCTTCTGGCACGCGATCGTTTCGCCTACGCGCAATTGCTCGCGCAGCAGTTCGATCGCTATATGCGCCACCGGCCGGACTGGCCGAATCTTTGGAGCAAGGGGGAGGGCCTCGGCGAGGGCGCGACGAATGGCCCCGCCGGCGTTGATGAGGCGTGGCAACGCGCTCTCTGGCGCACCCTCAGCGAATCACCGGCCAGCCCTCCCCACCCTGCGCGCCTGCTTCCGAGCATCGACCAGACCCGCGCTGACGAGACGGCGACACCCCACGCGCCACCGGTGTTCGTCATCGGTGAGGACGTTCTCGATCCGCTCCTCCTCCGCACCCTGCAATGCCTCGCCCGCCGGGGCCGCCCCGTTTCCATTCACATGCTCTTGCCGTCGCTGGGCTATCTCGGCGACCAGACTCGCCGCGCGCGTTTCCAAGCCGCGCTCGCGGACAGCCACTCTGAAGATGCCCGCGAACTCGGCGGGCATCCCCTGCTGGCCTCCCTCGGTCAGCATGCCGTTGGCAATTTCCTCCTGCTAGAAGCGCTCTCTCCTGATTACGAAGCCTGGCCCGAATTTTCCGAAAACGACGAAATCGCCCCGGCCAACGCGTCTTTGTTGCAGAGAGTGCAATGCGACGTTCGAGCCCAACGCCTTCCCGCCGGCGCACCGCTACCGTCGCCCGATCTTGGGAACACCCCCGCACCCGCCTCCGAGGCCCGCCCGTTCATCTTGGCCACTGACGTCAGCGTACAAATCCACGCCTGCCACAGCCCTCGACGTGAACTCGAAGTGCTCCGCGATGAATTATTCCGCGCATTCACTGATCTGCCCGGACTCCGTCCCGAAGAAGTCCTCGTCGCCGTGACCGACTTCGAGGCCTATGCGGCCCTCGCACCTGGCATTTTGCGCCGCGGCGGCCATCCGTTGCCCGTGCGTCTCACCGCGATCCCCGCCCGCGAGGCCAACGTCGTCGCGGGCGCACTCCTCGCCTTACTGCGTCTAGCCACCGGGCGCCATACGGCCAGCGAGCTCATGGAGTTACTCACCCTGACGGCTATTCAAAATCATCTGGAGATCGCTGGTGAACCGGAAACGCTCCGGCAACTGGCCGATACTCTGCGCCACTCGGGATTGACTCATGATATCGATGCGGCCTCGCGCCCGTACGGCGACGCGACCGGCACGTGGCGCGCCGCCTTGGATCGCGCCCTCGCGGGCCTATGGCTGGGCCCAATCGCCCAAGCTCGCGACGCCGCGTCCGAGTGGGTCCATCCCCTCGCCCCCGAACTGCCCCAAGCAGACGCGGCCCGTCTCCGCTTTTTAAATTGGCTGACCCGCTTGGCTGATCAGCAATTAATCTGGCAACGAGACGCTCCCGCCGAGGATTGGGCGCGTCGGCTCGAGACGACCGTCACCACCTTACTGGCCGCCACCGTGCACGATGAGGCCACCGCCGCCGTCCTTCGCCTCATCAGCGAACTTAAAGCGGTCAAGGCGAAACCCGAACTCGATGTGGGCGCTGTGATTGACTGGCTCGAACCAAGCCTCGAGCGCGCCACCAGCTTGCGCACGAGTATGGGCGGGGAAATTTTGCTTGGGCGCCTTGATCAACTTCACGGCCTACCCTGTCGCGTCTTTGCTTTGCTCGGGTTGCAAGACGGCCAGTTCCCCCGCTCCTCGCGCCACCCCGCGTGGGACCTTCTTGGACACAAACCCGAGCGTTGGGACGAGGACCGCCGCCAGCAGGACCGGCAATGGTTTCTGGACGCGCTGCTCGCCCCGACCGATCGCCTGATCCTCACCGCCGCCAACCGGAGTCTGCGCACCGCGCACGATGGACCGCTCGCCTCCTGCGTGGAAGATCTCCTGCGCACCGCCGCGGCCACGGTTCGCCCAGCGGAGGGGGGAACCACGCTCGAAAAGCAACTGGTGCGGCACCATGCGATCCAGCCGTTTGCGGCGGATTATTTTATCCCAGGCTCACCGCTGCCCCGCTCTTTTGACGCCGACGCGGCGAGCATCGCGGCTCAAATCACCGGGAGCACGCAACGGCTCAGCGCATCGTTTGCACCGCCCCGCCCTCTCGATCAGGCAGACTCGGCGCCGGCGGGGAACGTCATCACCATCGACCAGCTCATCCGCTTTTGGAAGGATCCCGCCGCAGGCTGGTTGCGCGCATTGGACATCGAAACGAAAGACGACGACGACGACGACCAAGCCCTCGACGATCCCCCGCTCCACCTCGACGGATTGCAATCGTACCACGTCAACGCCGCCGCCCTCGCCGCGCAGGCCCCCGGGGCTCAGGCCGAGCCCGCTGAGATCGGGGCCCGCCTCATCGCGGAACGTCGCCTCCCGCCCGGCGCCCTCGGTCGCCTCGTATGGGACGCCCATCAACACAACCTCGCTCCGCTGATCGCGGCGCTCTCGCCGCTCTTGCCCCAGACCAAGCTGGAAAAGATCACCTTGGAATTTCCCTCGATGGCGACGCTCACCGGCGAAGTCCTGCTGGGCTATTCCCCTGATCCCGCGCCACTCCCTTGGGTCCTCATTTATCGAACCGGCAAGTACGACAAAAAGCCCAAGTACCAATTGGGGGCATTCATTCACACTCTGGCGGCGACCCTCCAACTCAACCGCCCGGTCACCTGTCAAATCGCCAGTACCGATGAAGAGCCGCAACGCCTGCTCGCCGGCTGCGCCCCAGCCGAGGCGCGCGCGCATCTCGAAACGCTGCTGGCCGGCTACCGCGCTGGCCAGAATAGCCCGTTGGCATTTGCACCGGAAACATCGCAGGCGCTGCACACGACTCTCCAAAAAGCCGACGGCACCACGGCTTTGGAAGCGGCCGAAGCCGCTTGGCAGCGCGAGCCCTTCGAGCAGAGTCCCGCGGGTGAAGGTCTCGCGCCCGCCGCCCACCTCGCGTGGCGCGATCAAGATCCCTTCACCGGCGCCTCCGCCGCAGCGTGGCTCGATTGGGCGCGCCGCGTCGCCGCGCCCCTCGAGCAGTGGTGGCTCGGCAAACCGAGCACGCCGCCCACCCCGCCCGCGGCAACGCCCGCGCCCGCTGCTGCCGCGGCGACGCCCGCGCCCGCTCCGCCCAACCCTGCAAACGCCCGCGCCCGCGCCTGATCACCGCCTCCTATGGAAACGGAACTCAATCTCCAGACCTCTCCTTTTGCTCCCGGTCTCACGGTCGTCGAAGCCAGCGCCGGCACCGGTAAGACGTACTCGATCAGCCATCTCGTTCCTCGACTTTTAATCGAGGGCGCGTTGCCCGATCTCGCCAAGCTGCTCCTGGTTACCTTCACCAAAGACGCCGCGCGCGAACTCGCCGATCGCGTCCGCCGTGTCCTCACCCAGCTCGCCGCACCGCCAACCCCCGACGAGCTCGCGGGAAACGCTTTCCGAGATATCGCCGCGCTCCGCCCGTTGCTCGGCGATCCGGCCGCACGAGCTCGCCTCGATCGCGCCATCATCGATCTCGATTTGCTCGCCGTTTCCACGATCCACGCATTTTGTCAGCGCACCTTGCAGCACGAGGGTACCCTTTGCGGGATCCCCGTCCTGCCCGAGGTCGTCACCAACGATGCTGACTATCTCGATCCCCTCGTGCGCACCCTGTGGATTACCACGCTTTCCCGCGATCCGATCCTCGCCGCCATCGCCACCGCACAATCGTGGAAAATCACGCATGCCCTCACTTTTATTAACACCCGCCGCCGCTGCCTCCAGCCGGCCGCTGAACCCTCCGTGCCCGCCTACACTGAACTCTGTAAAAAAATCCCCGCGCTCACCGCCACTCTCCGCTCCGTGGAGGCGCAGGACGCCTTGCGCGCTCATCTTACCCCAGTCACCCGTTGGAATAAAAAATCGTCACTCGACGCTATTTTTAAAAAGATCAAAACCTGCCTCGCCCACTCCAATCAGCAGGTCGCCTTTTGGCAGGAATTGGCGACGCTCGTCGATCTCTCGGACTACGTGGGTAATACCGGCGGCAACAAAATCATTCGGGCCACCCTCGTGGAAACCGTCTGGGTTCGCGCGGCCTCTGAACTGCAGTCCCTCGTGAACCATCTTCAATGGGCCTGGCAACAAGCGCTCGCCGATGACGCGATCCCGGCCCTCGCTCTTTTCATGGCGAAGCACCGGCTGATCACCCACGACGGTCTCATCGGCACGCTTTATCGAGCCCTGCATCGCGAGGATCACGAGGGCGAGCAGTCATCCGCCCGCCTCGCGAACCGGCTCGCGGATCGCTATCATGTCGCTCTGATCGACGAATCTCAGGACACGGATCCGCGCCAGTTCGCCATCTTTGAACGTATTTTCCTGCGCGCCCACCCGCGCCGTCGCCTCCTGCTGGTTGGCGATCCCAAGCAAGCCATCTTCGGCTTCCGCGGCGCCGATCTCGCGACTTACCTCGCCGCCCGCGCTCGCGCCGACACGACCTATACCCTCAGCAAAACCTTCCGCGCCCCCGCCCCGCTCGTCGACGTCATTAATACGTTCTTCCAACCGGCCACCGCCTTCCATCACACTGCGATGGTTTTCACCCCCGCCCGCAGCGGGCTGAACGTCAACCACCAGCTGTGGCGCAAAGGCCAACCGTGCTCGCCCTTGGAGGTGTGGATTACCCCCGAGGCTGATAAAAAAATCTACTCTTCCCAGTCTCGCCGCTCCTCCGCATTTTCCGAGCGCATCGCCAGCACGATCGTCGATCTCCTCGCCCACGGCAAACTGCGGGAGAGCCCGCTGGCCCCGGCCCACGCCGCCGCGTCGCGCGAACGAGAGGTGACCCCCAAAGATTTTGCCGTGCTCGTCGCCACCCACCGACAAGCCGGCGCCATGGCCCATGCTCTGCAAAGACGCGGCGTACCCGCGGTCATCAACTCGGGGGCCGATGTCTTCGCGACCGAGGAGGCTCGCGATCTGCAGGTCCTCCTCGGCGCCATCCTCGATCCCCGCCGCTCCGCCCGCCTGCGCCATGCTCTCGCGACTCGTTTGATCGGCCTGGACGCGGCTGCCATCCACTCTTTGGATACGCTACTGCCCACCGCGCCCGGCACCGCCGCCCGGGCCGAGCCGGTCGCGGCACCGTCTCCAGCGCCAGCGCCTTCGAGCTGGCTTGAACTATTCGGCCACTGGCAGGCCACTTGGACTAAGCAGGGGCTCGTGGCCCTCTTCGCTGAGCTCGAGAGGACCACTCTCCCACTGAACGACCGAGGCGTCACCCAGCGACTCGCACTCACCCCGCTCAGCGGAGAACGCCGCGCCACCAACTACCGTCATCTCACCGATCTCCTGCTCTCCGCGGCTCGCGATATCGCCCCGCGACCAGAAGAGTTGGTCCGCTGGCTGGGGCAGCAAATCACGCGGGCCGAGGATCGGGTGGACGCAGAGGAACGTAAACTACAACTCTCCAGTGATCGGGCCGCCGTGCAGGTCGTCACGCTCCACACGGCCAAGGGCCTCGAGTACCCACTCGTCTTTTGCCCGTACCTCGCGGACCCACTCAAAAAAACCAAGGCCTGCGAAAAAATTTCCGGACGCCCCACCGTCCAAAATCCGATCCCCACCGATACCTTGCTCAACTTAGATTTGTGCACGGTCGACGACCAGGCGCGCCACCGGCAAGCGCTCCTCGCCGCCCAACTAGAGGAACGTCTCCGCCTCACCTACGTCGCCCTCACGCGAGCTCAAGTTCGGCTCTGGATCTGCAGTTATAGTTCCACGAAAGATGACCTCGCCAGCCCGCTCGACTGGCTGTGGCGCCCGCCCCTTGAGGCCGCCACTCATCGCAACTACTCGACCGAGTGGGTCGCCTTAGCCCAAAAGGATCGCGCCACGCGTCACGAGCAAGCACTGCGGGCACTCGGCGCGCGAGCCTGCGAAGAAAATCCCCCCGACAACGATCTCCGCGCGCCGCCCCTCACGCCAGCCGATCAAGCCGATCCGACGGCCACTCCCGCCGCGGGTCTCATCGTCTTCCGCTCCCCACCAGAGCCCACCACCGACGTCTTTTCCCAGCCAGATCCCGCCATCGCCACCTCCGGTCGACTCGGCCGGGGCACGACGGCTGACCTGCCCTCGCCCGGAGATTCGAGCCATTGGGGCGCTCTGCCTGCGCCCTTCGTGCCTCCAAGTTGGCGCATCACTTCATTCTCCGCGCTGACGCGTGAACCACACGCCCACGGCACCCCCAGCGCCGCTCACGAGCCCGCGCCCGCGCCCGCGGCCCACCTCGCGGCCGCCCTCGACCATCCCACTGCCACCATTCCGGCCAACGATCCCGGCACCACGACCAGCCGCCTCATTAACCAAGGCGATGCCTCCTCTGCCGCCGCGGGCACCTCCCCGGCGGCGAGCGGCGCACCTGCTCCGGCCTTTCTCAACGCTCCCTCCAACGCACTCGTCGGTACGGTCGTACACGCGTGGATCCAGACGTGGGATCTTTCACCGCTGGCACCGATCGACGAGCCCCACGCTCCGCTGAAGCAACAGCTCGCCACGGCGAGCCTCCCGGGGCTAAGGGAGGGCCAGCCGGCTTGGCTGCCCACCTTGCACGCACTGTTTTCCGATCTGCGCGAGATCCACCTTCCCGGCTGGGGCGAGACCCCCTTGCACACGCTCTGCCCTGATGCGCACGGCTCCGAGTGGAACTTTCATCTACCGCTCGCCGGCAGACTCTCCATCAAGGCGCTCGCCGATTGCTTCGAGCGCCACGCTCATCCCGATCACCGCAGCTATGCCCCAATCCTCGCGGCCGTCTCCGAGGAAAAATTCGAAGGCCTCCTCCAAGGCTTCATCGATCGACTCGCCCGCCACGGCTCGCAGTGGGGGTTAATCGACTGGAAAACCAATCGGCTCGGCCCGCTGCTCACAGATTACGAAACCCCCGCCCTCCTCCGCTGCGCAATGGATTCCCATTACCTGCTGCAAACGCATCTCTACCTCATCGCGCTCCGGCGCTACCTACGCTCCGGCGGTCACGGCGACGCGCCGATCACGGGTGCGTGGCTCGTGTTCCTGCGAGCCATCGCCCCCGGGGAGACGCGTGGCGTCCTGCACATCGATCCACCGCCCGCCATGCTGGATGCCCTCGATCAGCTCTTCGCCTCCGCTCTGACACCATGAATCCTTGGACTTCGCCAGAACGGCTCCCTCCAGAAATTGAGCTGCTCGTCCGCCGCTGGAACTTGCCCGATGCCCGAATCGCCGACGTGAGGAAATTGCTCACGCTCACCGCCGACGGGGCCACCGCCGCGCCTCTGGACCCCGCGGCGCCGCGCGCGGCATCGGCCTGGGGCGCCGCCTGCCAACTCATTCCGGCCAACCGCACCCGCGAGCCGCGCCCGCCTTCGCCGCTCATTATTCGCGATCAGCGCAACCAACCCCATCTCCAGTCGTGGCGTTTTTTCAAAGCCGAGGAGTCGATTGCCGTCGAGGTCATCGACCGCGCCAGCCGGGCAGCCCCGCCTCTCAAAAGTTCTGCCAGCGAATTGCTGGCCGCTTTGGGCGCCGATCAACTCAAGCCTGAACAAGCCCGCGCGATCACCTGCGCCTTGGACCATCCCTTGGCGCTGATCGTCGGCGGCCCCGGCACGGGTAAGACCCACACCTTGGCGCGACTCTTGGCCTTGCTCATCACCGGGGCCCCCAACGATGTCCCCGTGATTCACCTCGCCGCGCCCACTGGAAAAGCCGCCGATCGCATGAGGGAAGCTGTTGAAGCCGCCGCCGACCAACTCCCCGCCAGCTTGCCTGAGAAAACTAAAGGTCTCCTCAAAAAAATCGCAACCGCAGCGGGCACGCTCCACGGACTCCTCGGATTTAATCCCGCCACCGGCCAATGCCGCCAACGTCTCGAGCGTAAACTGCGCAGCGATGTCGTGATCATCGACGAGTGCTCGATGGTGGACACCTTGCTGTGGCAAGCCCTCTTCGCCGCCCTCGAGCCCGGCACCCGCCTCGTCCTCGTCGGAGATCCGCACCAGTTGGAAAGCGTCGCCGCGGGCGATGTCCTCGGCGCCCTCACCCGCTTCGCTCAAAACGTTACCGCTAACCCGCTGCGCCGCGTCCTGATCGAGCTCACCGAGAGCCAGCGCTTTCGCGATCGGCGGGGCATCGGCGAACTCGCCGCCGCGATGGTGAAATTTCAAGCCGAGGAGGCCCTCGCCCTGCTCGCCGCGCATCCCACTCCCCGCGACGGCACCGGGCCGGGCGACGGTCTCGCCTGGCTCGGTGATCACGAGGGTCGCTTCAGCTGGGAACGGTTGCCCTCACCCGTGCAAGCCGCCCTCATCGCGGTGGCCGACGCCCCGACGCCGGGCGAAGCGCTTGCCCGCCTCGCGCGGGTGCGCGTACTCACCGCCCACCGCGAGCACGCCCTGGGCGCAGCGGGCCTCAACGAGGCTATCCAGCGTTTCCTCACCAGCCGCCGGACCGTTCGCCGCGCGCCCAACCAACCCATCATCATCAACCGGAATGATCCGGAAACCAGTCTCTCCAATGGTTCCGTCGGGATCATCATGGAGTTCGCAGGCTCCCGGACCGCCTTCTTCCCCGCACCCTCGCCGGATGCACCGCTTCGCGCTGTCTCGCTCGGCCAATTACCCGAGTACAGCAAAGCGTGGGCACTGACGATCCATCGCTCCCAAGGGAGCGAGTTTAACCAAGTGGTGGTGATCTTGCCGCGAGAAGATAGCCCACTCGCCACCCGCGAGCTCCTTTACACCGCGATCACTCGCGCCCGGCATGACGTCTACGTCTGGGGCGCCGCCACCACGATCAAGGCGGCCCTGACCGAAAAAACGGGGCGCTGCACCTTACTCGAAGCGAGCCTCGCCACGGCCGCAGGGCTGCCGCCAGGGGCTCCTCCGCCACCCCACTCGGCCCCTTAGCTGCATTCGCCCCACTCGGAATTTATCCATGAGACGAGGCGGCGAGGAAGCGGATCGCGGAGGGGAAAGTGCTGCATTCGCACACTCGGAATTTATCCATGAAACGAGGCGGCGAGGAAGCGGATCCCAGAGGGGAAAGTGCTGCATTCGCCCCACTCGGAATTTATCCATGAAACCCTGGACATTTAAGTTCTCCTCTTCGGCCGCCAGGGGGCCATGAGCTTCGGGCGCGTGGGTTAAAACCCGCATTTAAAGTGACTGCTCAGGTCGATTCCCGGCCATCACGAGCACCGATCACCTCTGGCGCGGTGACCCAAAGGGTCCGACAAAGTGGTCCGACATAGTGGTCCGCACAGTCCCCTGTGCGGGTCCGAGTCAGGAGACGCCCCTTCCGCACCCGATTGGAATGTTGGCATCCGCACGGCGCGGTCGTGCGGGTCCGAGTCAGGACACGCCCCTTCCGCACCCGATTGGAATGTTGGCATCCGCACGGCGCGGTCGTGCGGGTCCGAGTCAGGAGACACCCCTTCCGCACAGGGGACTGTGCGGACCACTTTCGCCGACATCCCCGGCGTTCTTGCGCGCGGTGAAGATTCGGCGGGGCCTTGTGAACGAACGAGGGCACGCCCGCTCAGGCTCTCAAGAAATCGCGTAACGGCTCAGGTCGATTCCCGGCCATCACGAGCACCGATCACCTCTGGCTCGGTGACCACTTTCGCCGACAGCCGCGTCCGGCCCCACTCGCTAGGCTCGGTCGGCAAAGTCCGGATCAACGCGAGGTCCCCCCCCCCCATCCAACACCCGGCGTTGAATCACCCTGCTTTCCTCCTTGGACGAAGGCTACCCGCCCTCCGCAGTCCGAGTTTAGCTAAAAATTCTGCTTTCTTCGCGTAACGTGCGCGTTCACCGTCAACTTTTTCCTGCCTGAGCAGTTACCATTTAAACGGCGATTGGTTTCACCGGCGAAGCTCGCGCGGTGCGTTCAGCTTCAAGCATGGCGCCCACGGACCACTGCGCTCACTGCGGCCAGTCCCCTCCGTCCATCGTACGTAACACCAGCCTGCTGGAATCGACCACCACGTGCCGCACAATCTGGCGTTTCCACGTGTAGGTGATGGGTACGCGGCCATCGCTCGTCTCGATCCCCGCTGCGTACAAAAACGCTCCCGGCTGATCCGCCAGCACAAGCGCCGCGGCCCATTTCCGGCCGTCCTCCGATACCGCCCCATTCAGCGGCGACCGCGGCACCCTTTTCCCATCCGCCCGAATCGTCGGATGATTATACACCAGCCACTGCCGGCCATCTTCTAAGGTGATCGCGTCGGTCCCCGCGTTCGGATCAGGCAGATCCAGCAGCCCAATCTTGCCCCAGGTCGCGCGCGATTCGGTGGTCGCGGCAGGAGCGGACGCGACCGCCCCAAAGCCGCCGAGAAGAAGGGGACGATAGCAGCGAGCGGAGAATTTCAGGGGGAAGGGAGCGCGCTTTCCGGAAATTGTTGCCCGAGCCTCAAGGCGAGCTTGCGAACCACTTCCGCCTGGCGGTCGTCGACGGCGCGATTGACGGTTTCGTCGGGGTCGACCTGATGGTCGTACAATTCGCGATCCGTCACCCGCCCCGAGTGCCACTCACGCCACTCCGTGTAGCGGTAACGCTCATCGCGCATCGAATAACCCATCGTGGCGCTCGGCCCTCCTTGAATCTTGGGCGGACGCGGCGCCTGCGTGAAAGCTGCGGTCTTCACCCGCACCGTGGGATCCGCGAGCACTTGGCGCAGGCTCACCCCTTCGAGGCCGGCGACCGGCGGCAATCCGCAAAGGTCCACCAGCGTGGGATAAATATCCAGCAACTCCACCAGTCCGGCCGCTCTCCGGCCTTCGGGGCGGATCGATGGCGCCGCGATCAGCAGCGGGACGCGGGCCGCGTTTTCGTAGTTCGAGGTCTTGCCCCAAAGCCCCTGCTCGCCAAGGTGGAAACCGTGGTCAGACCAAAATACGATGACCGTTTTTTCCGCCAAACCGAGCCGATCTAATTCTCCGATCACCTTGCCCAACTGGTCGTCCAGATAGCTCGTCGCCGCGTAATAGCCGTGCCGGATTTCCGCGATATCCTCCGCATACTGAGGCTGCCCGTCAGGCGCGTTCATCAACGCGACCTGCGGCGCCCCAACCGGCGCGCGGGGAGGGCGGACCGGCGGGATATCCTCACGCCGGTACCTATCCCAGTAACGCTTGGGCGGATTAAACGGGGTGTGCGGTTTCCAAAAACCGACGGCGAGAAAGAAGGGCTCGGCCCGCGCCCGACATTCCCGCAGGGCCTGGATCGCCGCCGCGGCTACCCGCCCGTCGAAATACGCCTCATCCGGCACCTCCCGCGCCTCCGTGCCGCGCGCCTTCGCCGTATTCGGCGGCGGCGCGCCACCATCGATTTGCGCCACATCGGTCGCGTGCGCAGCGAAATGAAGTTGCGCCGGCACACTCCACGAAACGGGATCACCCTCGATCTTCTGACGAAAGTTATGGAAAATCTTTCCAATATTCTGCGTGAAATAACCGTGCTGCTTAAAGTGCTGCGGCAGCGTCACGATGTTCGGCCTGGTTTCCCGAAAATGGGTCGGCAAATTCCACACGCGCAACGTATCCGGTCGTCGGCCCGTCAAGACCGACGCGCGCGACGGATTGCAGAGCGCCTGCTGGCAGTAGGCGCGCTCAAAAAGCACCCCGCGTCGCGCGAGCCGATCGAGGTGGGGCGTCTTTGCCACCGGGTCGCCATAGCAACCAAGATTCATTCGCAGATCATCGGCCGCGATGAAGAGAACGTTAGGCCGTAACTCCGGCGCCCCGCGCAGCGCGACCGCCATTCCTGCCGCCAAAACGAACATCCCTGCGCCCAGCCGACTTCGCCAACGGTTACCGACAGGGACCATAGGCTGTCGACTGAAAGAGACCTTTTTTTAAATGCCAAGATCAATGCAGAGCCCCTCCTGGCCAGAGCGATCAAAACAAGGTGGAGGTTTTTTTTCGCCGGTCGAAGGCGCTCGCACGATCTCGCAGGTTTCTTGCCGGCGTCTTCCGGAACGTCCTCGTCGTCGACGACGCGAGCCGCCGAGAAAGCGTGGGCTTCCTCGCGGTCGCGCTCCTCGCCGCGAACGACCCGAGGCCTCGGGGCAGCGCCGCCCAGCGCCCTCCATCTCCCCCCTCACCCCGCAGATCGAACCGGTCATTTAAATTTTCCTGACGCGCCGCGGCGCGGGCCTTTCTTGAAACGAAACCCCGACCCCATTCGCAAAAAAAATAAGCCGCCGGCGCACCCGATCCAGCGTCGCTGGCCCCAGCTTTTAAACGATCCCAGTCACTCAAACGATCGGCGCTTCGCATCTCGCCCGCCCGCAGTTGCCTCGGCGATTCCCGAGCTTCCGCCAACCGCCCATGCGCGGTCCGTAGGCCGCGCGGTCCGGCAACGGCGTCATCGGAGAAATTGACCTTTCCCTATTTAGAAGCGCCAACATCATTCCTTACCACCGCCCCACTCGATTTACCTCAATGAAATTACCGCAAGCTCCGTGTCCCCGCTCGCTCGCCCCCACCCGCCGCCACTTTCTCCGCCACCTCGCGGTCGCGGCGACTGCCGCCACGGTCCTGCCCCGCACCTTCGCCGTGCTGCCAAAGGCCACGATCACGAAGATCAACATCTACCGCCCGCCGGCGCTCAATCTTCACTTCAATCAGAGCAATATGGTCGTCACGATCGAGACCGATCAAGCCGGATTGATCGGCGTCGGCGAAGGCGGTTCGCGCGACACGATCGAGCAGTGCGCGCAACGGCTCATCGGCCGAAATCCGTTCGACATCGAGCGCTGCTGGCAAGACATGTACCGCTCTTGGTTCTACTCGCCGGGGCGGGAAAAAATCCACGCGCTCGGCGCCCTCGATCTGGCCCTGTGGGATCTCAAAGGGAAAGCACTCGGCGTCCCCGTCTACGATCTAATCGGCGGCATGAACCGCACCTATCTGGAAACGTATCTCTCCGGCGGCGGCACTGGGACCCAACTCCAGGAACGGGCCCGCGCCACCATCGAAGCGGGCCACCGCGCCTTCCGCATGGACGCCGCCAGCCCCGGCGCCAACCAACCCGTCACCGAAGCCGGCCCGTTACCCGGGCCCATTTACAATACCCGTGAACGAGTCGGCCAAGTGGCCAAAAACGCCAAGGATGTCCGCATCGGCGTCGGCGAAGACGGCGACTGGCTGGTCGATCTCCATCAGCGTTTTGACTACGCCGACGCGCTCCGATGCTGCAAACTGATCGAGGAATTTGCACCGTATCTCGTCGAGGATCCAACGCGGGACGAACAATTCCGAGACGACATTCCCAAGCTGCGCAAGATGACCAGCGTGCCTCTCGCGGCGGGTGAGGAATGGGGCCAGCGCTGGGATTTCCATAAGCTCGTTGAAAACAAGGACGTCGATTACGTGCGCTGCACCTTGCCCAATGTCGGCGGCATCACCGAGATGCTGAAGATCGCCGCTCTTTGCGAGACGCATGCCGTCGGCATCGTGCCGCACTTCACCGGCTCCATCGCAACCGCCGCGCTGGTCCATGCGCTCGGGCCCTTCTCCGGACCCGTCCTCGTCGAGATCGGCCAGAACGTCAAATTACCCGAACACGTCAGCGAGGGTCTCGATTTTCGCCGGGGAAAAATCTGGCCGAACCGCCGCCCCGGCCTCGGTATCACCCTCAACATGGAGCGGCTCTCCCTCGTCACCGCGATCACCGATCCAGGCACGAAGCGGCCCGTCTTTTTTCGTCCTGACGGATCCCAGACCAGTTGGTGACGAAACGATCGCCGGCAGGAGCAACTGCCCGCAGTCAGCCGATTCTCGGACCTGTTCCGCCCGCGCCTAACCTCTCGTGGTCATTCACCCATCGTCCCCCCCTCGCCCACCGCGCCTCGCGCTTTATTTCATGCTTCTCCCTCGTTTGCTGCCGATGCTTAACGCCCCCATGCTCACCGTCTCCCGCTCACCGCTGCATAGTTATCCCCGCGGCTTCATCTCTTTTATTATCGGCCTGACCCTCCATGGGGTCCTCGGCCTCAACCCCAGCCTTCACGCCCAAGCTCCGAGCACCGGCGCCATCGCTGGCCGCGTCTCCTTCGCCCGCAATGGAGAATATCTGGAGCGCGCCCGCGTTACGGTCGAGGGCACGCCCATGGAAACACTGACCGACTCGCTGGGGAACTATGCTCTCTCCCGTGTGCCCGCCGGCCCCGCCACCCTGCGCGTTTTCTACACCGGCCTCAGTATCGTCACCGCCCAAGCCATCGTGGTCGCGGGCCAAACGGCCCAGCGTGATTTCCAATTGGGCTCCGCCGAGGCCGCGACCCCGCGCGCCGCGGAACCAATCACCCTCGCCCGCTTCGTGGTCGCCACCACCCGGGAGATGGAGGGCAGCGCCATCGCCATTAACGACCAACGCTTCGCTGCAGATATGCGAAAAGTAATCGCCGCAGACGAATTCGGGACCACCGCGGATGGCAGTGTGGGCGAGTTGCTTAAAAGCGTGCCGGGGGTCTCCATCGCCTGGGTCGGCGGCGAGGCGATGAACATCCAACTGACGGGCGCGCCGGCCGACTACACGCCGGTCACGGTAAACGGCTTCGACCAAGCCAGCGCCCAAGCCAACACCGCGCGCAATATGCAAATGACCAACGTCGCGACCAATAATCTATCGCGGATCGAGGTCCGTTTTTCCCCAACCCCAGAAACCCCCGGCATGGCCCTCGCGGGCTCCATCAACATGGTCACGCGCAGCGCCTTCGACCGGTCCAAACCGTTGTTCAACGCCAGCGCTTACCTGCTCCTGCGCGATGATGCCCGCGACTTCCACCCCACCCCCGGCCCAGGGCGCGCCGCGACTCGCAAAATCAATCCGGGGTTTGAATTTTCCTACGTCCGCCCCGTCAGCGAGCGCTTCGGGTTCACCCTCTCCGGTGGCTCTTCCACCCAATACCAGCCCTCCACCTTCGTCCAAACGACGTGGCGCGGGGCCGCGGCCGCCAGCAACGGCGGCAACTTGCCCACCACCACCCCCGACAAACCCTACCTCAGCGACTATCTCTTCCGGGATTTTCCACGACAGACCCGCCGGACTTCCGCCGGCGCGACCCTCGATTACAAGTTGAGCCCCACCGACCGCCTCTCGCTCTCCCTCCAGTCAATCTTCTTTGCGGGCGACTACAGCAGCCGCGATCTCACCTTCAGCGTCAACCGAGTGCTCACCGGTAACTTCGGCCCGAGCTTTACGCACGGTTTTGCCGGGGCCGGCACCTTGAGCATGGCAAACGCCGATCGCGATCAGGACTCCGCAAGTTTCAGCGCCGGCTTGATCTACCGCCACGCGAGTCGCGGGTGGAAAGCCGAACTCGGCCTCGGTGATTCCCGCGCCCGCCAGGTCACCGGCAATCTCGGCCAGGGATATTTCGGCGCCGTCTCCGCCCAGCGGACCGGAGTCACCGTGGCCTTCGATGATATCGGCTATATTCGGCCGGCCCGTTTTACAGTGACCGACGGCACGACCGGGGCCCCGGTCGATCCGTACTTGCTCGCCAACTACACGCTCACCAGCGGCAGTGGTAATTCCCAGTACGGTCGCCGCCTCGATGACATTTCCCGCGATCAGAAGCGGAGCGCCTACGCCAACCTGGCCCGTGATTTTTCCTGGATCGTGCCCGTGGGCCTAAAAGCGGGTCTCGATGTCCGCCAAGCCGCCCGCGACCGGATCGGGGGCTCCGCGGTCTACAGCTTCGTGGGCGCCGATGGGCGCGCCTCCACCACGCCAAACGGCGCCAGCGACGACAACGCTCAGGTCGTCCTCGATGAATTATTTTCCCGCCGCCCCGGCGTCTTCGGTTTCCCTTCCACGCAACGCATCAGCAACCGCCTTTTGTGGGATCTTTATCAAGCCAAGCCAACCTACTTCACTCAGAACGAAAACAACGCTTACCGCTCGACGGTGGCCCTTTCCAAATACGCCCAAGAGGTCACGAGCTCGGCTTATCTGCGGGGCGACCTGGCGCTGCTGCAGCAGCGGCTCAAACTCACCGGCGGACTCCGCGCCGAGCAAACCAATATCTCCGCCGAGGGCCCTCGCGAGGATCCCACGCTCAATTATCAACGCGACGCCAGCGGCCGGGTCCTCCCCGGCGCCAACGGTAAACCACTCGCGATGGCGGGCACCGCCTTGGATATCTCGAAACGCACCTACCTCGAACGTGGTGCCCGCGTCGCCAAGGAATATCTGCGTTTTTTCCCGAGCCTCAACGCCGGCTATAATCTTACCGAAAAACTCATTGCTCGCGCCGCTTACTATCACTCCGTCGGCCGCCCCAACTATAACCAGTACGCCGGCGGGATTACCCTCCCCGACCTCTCCGCGCCACCCAGCCCCAGCAACATCATCACCCTGAGTAATACCGCCATCAAGGTCTGGAGCGCGCGTACGGGTAAAGTGGGCCTCGAATACTACTTCGATGGCATCGGCCTCGTTTCCATCGGCGCGTTTCGCCGACAATTCGAAAACTTCTTCGGCAGCACCACCCTCGCCGGCACCCCCGAGTTTCTCGCCATCCACGGCATCGACCCCACCGAATACCGCCTCTACGATGTGCGCACCCAGTACAACCTTCCTTCTACAGTCCACATGACCGGATTGGATTTTCAATACCGCCAGAGCCTCACTTTCCTACCCGCTTGGGCGCGCGGCTTCCAGGTCTTCGCCAGCGGTAGCACGCAGCGCGCCACCGGTACCGAGGCCGATAACTTCTCCGGCATGATCCCGCGCACGGCCAGCGCCGGCCTCAGCTTCGAGCGGGCACGTTTTAACCTCCGGGCAAACTGGACTTACCAGAGCCAGCGGAAACTGGCCCAAATCACCGGCGCAAGCGTCGGCCCCGGCACCTTCACCTACGCCACTCCTCGCCGACTCATCGATCTCACCGGAGACTATCGCATCACCAAGCAGCTCTCGCTTTTCGGCAATATTCGCAACCTCACCGATGAACCCGAGGACTTCGAGCGTTGGGGCCCAGCCACCCCGCCCTACGCCAAATTCCGCCAAAGCGATCGCTACGGCGCCCTCTGGATTTTTGGCCTCCGCGGCAATTTCTAAACTATGCGCCCTCCCGCTTTCCTCTCGCCTCACTCGCCGGCTCCCCGCGCCCACGCCGCTCTCCCCGGCAGCGCCGGCCTCCGCCCATTCCGGCAAATTCTCCCGCTCCTCAGCGCGTTCACGCTCTGCCGCATCACCGCTGCACCCGCCCCACTCCCGACCTTCGCCGAGGCACTCGCCGCCCAGCGCGATGTCTGGGGCGAGGCCGCCATGGCCCAACCCAATGGCGCCAGTTACGAGTTCTTCGCCCCGTTGCTGCCCCCACCCCGCTACGTCAACGCAGACTTCAAATATTATCCCATCGTCCTCAGTGCCCCGCGCGCCGCCGTCAAGGCGCGGCTCATCGCCAACGGCAGCGGCATCAATCTACGCGGCGGTGCCCGCAGCTGGCACGACCAGGGCTTGCCCTTCACTTTTCGCGTGGGACCCGACGAACTCATCTACGGGACCTTCCGTGAGCGTCTCAGCGAACCCACCCTCGCCGAGGGCTACTGGCCGATCGTCGAGATTCGCTACCAGCATCGCTCGCCTTTCCAATCAGAGGGTGCCGTGCCGCTCACCGCGGGTCCCTCGGCTCGTCTCGCCGAGATTTATAGTCTGGAAGCGTTCGCCAGCACCGACCCCGCCCTCGCTGAGTATGGCGTGGTCTTCGTTAAATTTTCCCTCGTGCAGGGCGACCACGGCACCATCACCGTGACCCTCGACGACCGCACCCCCATCCGCTTCTCCCCCGGAATGCTCACCAACGAGCGGGGCGAAACCGTCGCCAAATTCGACGCCGCCTGGAAATGGGAGCGCCAACGCGCCAACGCCCGTTTAACCCGCACCAACGCCGTCATCCTCGCCATCCCGACGAAGCCGCTGCCCCCGGACCTCTCGCTCACACTCGATTATGCGGCGCAGCGCCGAACCGCTCTCGCCACGTGGCGCGGCATCCTTGACCAGGGCATGCACCTCCAAACCCCCGAGCCCCTCGTCAACTCCGCATGGCAGCACCTGCTCATTCAAAACTTCGCGCTGATTAACGGCAACCGGATGCATTACAGTGCCGGCAATCAGTATGACCAGCTCTACGAGGCAGAGGGCAGCGACGCCGCTCTCGCGCTGCTCCACTGGGGCTACCGCGACGAGATGTCCCGCCTCATTTTACCCCTGCTCGATTTCACGCGCAAGGGCCTCGAATACCACCAAGCCGGGTTCAAGATTCGCAATGTCTGCCAGACTTTTTGGCAAACTCACGATGCCGGATCGGTGCGAGCTCTCCGGCCGCGCTGGGAAAAGGAAGCCCGTCGCATCGTCGAGAACCGCACCGGCCCACACGGGCTCCTGCCGGCCGAACGTTATGCCGGCGATATCAGCACTCCCACCCAAGCCATCAACGCCAACGCCAACGCCTGGCGCGCCCTCCGCGATTTGAGCACCGTCCTCGCCGAGATCGGGGAAAATACCGAGTCCCAGCGCTACGCGGGCGTCGCCCGCGAGATTCGCGAAAACGTACTCAAAGCCATCGCCCAGAGCGCGCACCGCGAAACCACTCCTCCCTTTATTCCCGTCGCCTTGTACGGAGATGAGCCCATCCACAGCCCGATCGTGCGTACGCGAATCGGGAGCTATTGGAATATTGTCATCGGCTACACCATCGGCAGCGGCATCTTCCCGCCCGGCAGCCCTGAGGAAAGTTGGATTCCCCACTTCCAAGAACAGCACGGGGGCGTCTTCATGGGCATGCTCCGCTCCGGAGGCGACGAATTCAATTTCTGGACCGGACCGGAACGGGTTAATCCCCTCTACGGTACTCGGTACGCACTCGACACCCTGCGCCGCGACGAACCAGAACGCGCGCTCGTGAGCTTCTACGGGATGCTCGCCCAAGGCTTCACTCGAAATACCTTCATCTGCGGCGAAGGGGCCTCCCTCGAATCCGTCAATACCGACGGCCGGATTTTTTATTGCCCGCCCAATAGCGCCGCCAACGGCCATCTGCTCTCGCTGCTGCGCACGATGATCATCCAAGACGCCGATCTCAATGACGACGGCAAGCCCGAGACCCTGCGGCTCTTTTTCGCCACCCCGAAGCGTTGGTTGGAAGACGGTCAAGCCATCAAAATCCAACGAGCCCCCACCGCCTTCGGTGAATTCTCCGGCTCGCTTCATTCCCGGCTGAGCGCCGGTGAAGTCACCGCGGATCTCAATCTACCGACCCGGACCCCTCCACCGAAAACCCTCCTCCGCCTTCGCTTGCCCGACGGTTGGCAAGTAGTCGCCGCTCACGCCGGCCCCGATGGGCTGGCCATCGATCCCGCTGGCACCGTTGACCTCTCGGCCCTTCGCGGCCACCAGCGCATCCGTTTCCAAGTGCAACGCCGCGCGACGCCTTGGTGAGCGACCCGTCCGGCATCCCCATCCCGACAAAACTTTCCTGGTGACTACGGGAAGCGCTTGACCGCTCCGACCGCATCCGCCCGCACCGTGCCATCCCGCGCGATCAACGGCTCGGGATGCGCAAACCGACCCAGCGGGTGACACCCCGGCCCCACTCCGTCCAGCCCAAGATCGCCGCTCATCGCCGCTGCGAATGCGCGGAGACGTTGCACTTCGCCCGCCTGCTCCGGCGCCACATTCCGCGCTTCCCCGATATCATCTCCCAAATGAAACAACTCGCCACTCGCCAGATGGAGTTTCCACGGTCCCGACCGCACCGCCTCCAACACCAGGCCACGATAAAAATAAATCGACTCGCGCGGCGCCGATTTGGGCTCGCCCGCGAAAATCGGCCACTGATCAACGCCATCCCACCGCCGGTCTTTTAAGCCACTCGCCTTCGCCAATCCCGCGAAGGTCGGCAGCACATCCATCATCGAAATAATCGCGCCACTGGCGGTTCCCGCGGGAATTTTACCCGGCCACCAGACGATCGCCGGCACGCGAATCCCCCCTTCAAATGTCGTCCCCTTGCCGCCGCGCAGCGGCGTATTGATCCCACCTTGTTGCAGCGGCCCGCCATTATCCGAAGTGAAAAGCACCAGCGTGTTCGTATCCAATTTCTCAGCACGCAACGCCGCCAGAATCTGGCCGACACTCCAGTCAATCTCCTGGATCCAGTCACCGAGCAAGCCATGCCCGGAGCGCCCCATAAATTCGTCCCGCGGATAAAGCGGAAAGTGCACCGCGTTATGAGCCAAATAGAGGAAGAACGGTCGCTCGCGGCGTTCGCGGACAAATGACACCGCCCGCTCGGTGTAACGGCGCGCCAACTGCACTTGCTCCTCACCGCGGACGCGGCCGACCACCTGGCTGTTTTCCACCAAAGGCAGCGGCGGTTGCTCCGTCCGCATCCCCGTGCCTTGCTCGGTGGCCGGCAACGCCTTGGCCGCCGTCGCCTTGACCGCCGTCGCCTCTCGCAACGGTACTCCGCGGTTGCTCTTCACGCCCTCTGCCGCCGGCCCCATATCGTTAGAGTAAGGCAAGCCAAAATAGGTATCAAAGCCCCGGCTCGTCGGCAGAAACGGCCGCTGATCCCCGAGATGCCATTTACCGATCGCCGCGGTCACGTAACCAGCCGCCTTCAGTACTTCCGCGATCGTGCGGTCCGCAGGGTTCAGGCCAATCTCCGCACCTGGAAACAGTACGCCGGGAATCGGCAAAACCCGCTTGGGGTAACAACCCGTCATCAAGGCCGCGCGCGAAGGCGAGCATACCGGCGCCGCATAATAACTGGTGAGCTTGCGTCCTTCCTTCGCCATCTGGTCCAGCTCCGGCGTACGGTTCCGGCCGTTAAACGGCCCGATCTCACCATAGCCCAGATCATCAATGTTAATGATAATCAAATTAGGCTGAGCCCCGGCCGCCCACCCCGTCGCCACCAGCCCGCCGCTCAACAAAGCGCAGACCCCGCCAATTTTTAACGTCAGCCACGCAGAGCGAAATGAAATCATCGGGAGGGAATCAGGAGGGGAACCAGCTTGAACCAGACGTCACCAAAAAAAACGACCTCCCCGCGCGACTCAAGCCTACATTTCACCACCCGCCCGCGACCGCCTTCCTCGCGCAAGTTCATGCACCGCGTGATCCCGCCCCACAAAAAAACCAGCCAGACGCTCCACCCCGATTAAGCATAAACATTTGCCGCCAGCAGCCTGTCGGACTTGGCCGCTTGCAGGCGTTGCTGGCTCACTATCCGACTTTTAATGAACTCAAAATCCCCAAGAATTGATGCCAGTGAGCCGGCTCCCTCAGTCCGACCGGCCGCGAGCTCCGATCGTTCGTTAGTGCCGCCCCGGCCAAGCCTCGCTACCAAGCCTCGCGCATCGCGGATCAGGAAATCTTCGCCGTAAAAAGATTTTTTCACCTCCAGATTTTTTCCTTTTCCCCCAATCACGCCACCCGTTTGCCTCGGCAGACGAACCCTCCGCCGGAGCCGCCCGCACCGCCGCCCCCCCCAAGCCGGAGAGGATGCGATCGCGGCCAGCATCACAGGAAAAAATCGCCGCCCTCTTCGGACCATCGCCCAGATAAAACCCAATTGTGCGTGGCCACGCACAATTGGCCGCGCCCCATTTTCAACGCCCACCCACCCTCGTGCCCCCGATTCCCACCCAGGGCCCCCGCGCCCGCTCCGCGCCGCGCTCCGGGCTGGCCGGGTCGTCCGTCCCTCCTCCCCTGTTCTGCGGCGGGCTATTTCCTGAAAACGGATGCGGTTTTTTTCTCAATGATGGCGGCCGTGATCCCATAATCTCCGGGCCAAGCGTGGTGCAAAATAGATTCATGCTTTCTCGAACTCTGCGTGGTGTCCCGTCTCTGCGGTGCAACCTTCCGTGCAGGCGCCCCAGCCTTTGACACCGCCGAGACACGGCAAAAACACCGAGAATACCCAAGGCAGTTGGACAAAAAAATGGGGGGGGCAAAAAAATCCCGGTCAGAGGTTGCAGAATTTTTCTGACCCCATCTTTCTGCCAAAAAGAGTGGCGGTTTAAGCCCAAGCCCCAACCAGGCCGGAGGATGGGGGCATTATTCCTCTGTCCCCATTCCTCTGTCATACCGCGCGCTCCTCCCATTTATCATGAATCAATCTTCCGAGAATATCGTGACGCGCTACAAGAATGAGTGCTTCGACCGCTTCGTCGGTGCGCTGCAGCGAATGAGTGGCTCCTCGTCGCGGGCGTCCATCGGACACTCTGCGGGGTTGTCACCGCGCGTCTGGTCGCCCGATACTCATTTCGTTCCTTCCCAAGTTAGCATCACGACGACTCCCGTTCACCGGGCGTCACCAACCGAGCCTACACGGGCCGCGGTGGTCAAATCGATGTGGGGTACCGACGTTCGGTATCCAAAGTTGTTCGTGGTGCTTCAGGTCTGATCGTTTCTATAAAGCAAAATCAGTCGCTCGAAGTTCCGTGTCTACCCGGTTAGCCAATCTCGCCAACGCGCTCGTCGTATGCGCCAAGGAGTTTCCTGCCGATGACGCGCCACCTCTGATCGAACGAGTCACGCAACTGGGGTTCGCCAACGGGATTTTCCTGACCGTGAAGCACCCTGAGGATGCCGATCAGCTGCTGGCCGAGTTAGATGTTTTGGAGATTTCAGGAGGAGTGGACCGATCTGCGTTGGTAGCGACCTTGCACATTTTGCTGCTCGGCGATGCTTGGCTGCGGACGATTGGCGAGAAGCTCAGCCCCTTCGTGCAGGACCGACCAGATGACCTGCGGCGGCTACTGTTCGGTTTTTTCGCCGGGATACCTGTCGCCAAATCGCCACCAAATTATGCCAAGCTCATGGATGCGCAGTGGGGCTCATTCAATCCGGAGACAAAGTTCCTTTATGCTCGGCTGATCCGATGGCGGTTGACCGGTTGGAAGCCAGAGCAGCCCCCGTTCGTCGAGTTCTTGGCGGGTTTCTACACCAGCGGCTCGATGGTCGGGCGAGTGATGGTGGGATCATCGCAAGTTGTTCTCGCCGTCGCGCGCTCGTTTTCGAACTGCTGGCAATTGCGGGTCTGGGCGGAGACTGGCTGGGAAGGTGGTCGGCAGGGTGTGCTGCATCGACCTGAGCACATAAATGCAATGATAGCTGAATTGCGCGAGGGGCTCTTGGAGGAGGTCGTCGAACTTTATCGTTCTTGCGTGCTGACGACGACGGCTCCCGACGGCTCGGTCCGACCTGAGCGGGTGGCGCTGCGATTTTTTTCACTTCGGCGCGGTCGGGACTACGCTGAAATCTACTGCTGCGGCGAGCAACCTCGGCTTATCGCCCATGTCGCATTCGATTTCTGCTTTTGGATGGGAGTGCTATCGACCCAACCGATTCCTCGCGCCGTAACGCGTCCTTAAAACTCGTCGGCCAGATTACCGTAGGGATGATTATCGGGACCATCCATCCCGCACTTGGTGATCCACTGGTCCATCATCGCCGCACGGCCTTCTTGGCTTCGGTCACGCCGCTGATGCGGGAGATGGGCTCCCCTTCATACCGCCCCCAGTTGTCATCCCACGTAAGGCGGAAGAGGGCCCATGCGAAGCCGTCTGCCCTCCATGGCACCAGGTAAAAAGGATCGTCTAGTTCCCAGCTGGTCCAGTTGCAGACCTCGTCGTTGAGGCTGCCGATGAAAATGGCGTTGGCGGGGATTCGCTCCTGCATGGCTGCCCGCACTTCCTCCTTGGAGGGGGATTCCTCGTCTTCGTCGCCCTCATCGTCATCGGGTGCCCGGGCCGCGTCGGGGAGTAGGCGCGAGGCCACGAGTCGCACGCAGTCGCGCATCTCGGGCGGTAGTTGAATCAAAAAAGCTGCGTGTTCCTACGCTTGGACAAGGAAGCTATTCCGTCTAAGGATCACGTCGCTTCGTTTTCGTGGGTGCGTTCGGGCAGCCAGCACGAGCAGAGCGCCGCGGCCGCCGCAATGACGCTCACCCAAAGAAGTGCGCCTCGGAAATCGCCGATGGGGGCCAGTAGTCCGAAAATAATGGAGGCAGCAGCGGCGGCGATGCGGCCAATATTGTAACAAAAACCCGCGCCGGTGGTGCGAAGGAGGGTCGGGAAGAGCGGCGGCAGGTACATCGTGAATAAGCCGAACACGCCTCCAAAGAAACCACCGATCGGGAGCCAAAACCACGCGAGCGTGGCGAAATCGCGGGGTACAACGTAGGCGCCAAAAATGCCGAGGGCGAGACCGACGAACATCAACGCAATCGCCCGCCGGTTACCGAGCCGCTTGGCCATCCAGCCAGCGCCAAAGTTGCCAATAATCGAGGCGAAGTTAAAGGCGAAGAAGGCCGCGGATACCAAGCCCGTGGTTTCCGCCGACGGCGTCTGGGCATCCGTTAGCAGCTTGCGCAGATGCTGGGTTTGCCAGAAGAGGAAGAGCCACCATGCCGAGAGCCCAAGGGCGCAGACCAAGGTGGTGCGGAGGGTGATGGCGAGGACTTGGCCGCGGAACAGCGCGAGCGCGCCCGGTTTCTTTTCAACGGAGATGCCTGCTTTTTGCCATGCCTCGGGCTCGGGTACATGGCGTCGGATCCAAAATACCAGCAGTGCCGGCAAGACGCCGATCAGAAATACCCACCGCTCGGACCCTGCGGGAGTGTGGCGGACCAAGAGTCCGACGAACACCGCGCCAGCCAGTACGCCGATGTTGACCCCCGTTTGCAGGACGGCCGCCATCCATGGGCGCCACGCCTTCGGCCACGTTTCCGAGAGTAAGGAGGCCCCGACGGCCCATTCGCCACCAATCCCCAGCGCCGCGACAAAGCGGAAGATCATTAACTGCCACCAGGTCTGCGCAAAGGAACACAGGCCCGTGCAGAGCGCGTACGTGATGATGGTGAGCGCGAGTGACCGACTCCGCCCGATCAAATCGCCGAGGCGTCCAAAGAAGGCGCCGCCGAGGGCCCAGCCAACCAGAAAGGCCGCTTGAATGTACGCGCTCTTTTCTTTGATCGCGGGATTGCTTGAGTCGGTCGTGTGCAGCAACTGCATGACGAAGGGTAGGGCCACCAACGTGTAGAGATGCAGCTCCAACCCGTCGAAGAGCCAGCCGAGCCAAGCCGCGATGCCGGACTTCCATTGCTGCGGCGAAAGCTCGCTGAGTTTGGTCGCCTCGGCAGCAGGGACCGGCGGTTCGTGTCTAGTGGCTTGAGGCGTTGATGACATGGGGCGCGCCAGAGTGCGACAGGATGCGGGAAGGCCCTCAAGCGAAATGCTCCAGGCGATTAAAATAGGAAGGGTTCTTGCTGCGCTCCCGTTGTTTTTAATCTGCCAGACGCGGCGCGCGGATTCCTTGTGTAAAGTTGCGCCCAGGCTCGGGCCGGGTCGCGGCTGCGGGGCGCCCGCCGCAGCCGGTTGGCGGAGTTATTTCGCCCGTCGATGCGGGCGGGTTGCCGAGGGCATCCGCCGGAGTGTCGCGCTCGCGCTGTCATTCCGCGGATCTGGGGTGGCCTCCGTGGATGGGAGACCGGGCCGGCGATGCCGCGCGATGACGGCCGAGGGCAGCGTCCGCGCCGTGAGTTGGTTTTATTTCAGCCGAGCGCAGATCCGATGTTGCCGGCAGGAAACGAGATGATCGTTGATCATCCCACTCGCCTGCATGAAGGCGTAGCAGATCGTCGTGCCGACAAATTTAAATCCCCGGGCGCGCAGGTCGGCGCTGAGGGCATCGCTTTCACGAGAGCGGGTGGGAATGGTGCGGGCGCTCTCGTGATGACCGATGAGCGGTTGACCACCGACGAATCGCCAGAGGTAGCGATCAAAACTGCCAAAGCTGCCTTGGATCGTTAAGACCGCCCGCGCGTTCGTAACCGTAGAGGCGATCTTCACCCGATGACGCACGATGCCAGCGTCACCTAGCAACGCGGCGACCTTCGCGTCGTCATACGCCGCCACCGTTCTTATCTCGAAGCCATCGAAGGCCTGTCGGTACTGTTCTCTTTTGGCGAGGACGATGGACCAGCTGAGGCCGGCCTGGGCGCCTTCGAGGGTTAGCAACTCGAAGAGCGCGCGATCTTCGTGCAGAGGCACGCCCCACTCTTCGTCATGGTAGCGGATGTCGAGGGGTTTCGTCGGCCACGAGCAGCGCTGGAGGGGGGCGATGATTGCCATATTTCTCTAAAAAAGAGGGAAAACGGGCTGGAGCGAGCGGGTTCTCAACGGCAGCGAAACGCGCCCGCGGGTAAATTCTTGGCTGGCGGCAATCGTCGACAGACGGCGCGGCGCCTACTGGGCTTGCCGGATGAACCCCACGGGCGGGTGGCCCGCGCCCGCTCGGCGCGCGTGGGGCTCCTTTGAAGGAAATCGGCTTCGATCCGAGCCGTTCGAGCGGCGGTGGCTGGTCGCGTATCACGATTTCGGGTTGTGCTGGCGCGTCAGTTTTACCACCAACGGTGATGTTTTCCGCGGCGAAGGATCGAATCACCTGCATGGCGGCCAAGGCATTTCTGGAGGCGCATCTCAAAAATTATGGCGAGATTGAATCGCTCACGATTGATTCGGAGGAGCGGCGGCTTGAGGTTGTGGGTCAGCTTCGCGGTGAGCTCAGTCCGGTACGCATCACGATCAACCGTTACGTCCTTGAGCAGAAGGGTGGGGCTGTCTGGCTGACGGTGCGGGAGAGTTCGGCTTCTCGGCCTTGGCTAGCCGCGGTGATGAGGGATCATTTGGAGGGGCGGGCGTTCGAGTTGCCGGCGTGGGCGGCGGCCGCCTTGTAATTGGCGCGCCGGGGTCAACGCACGCTGTTTTTTTCGACCCGGGCGAGTTCCTCCAAGGGAAACGGCGCCCGCCGTGAGGACCCGAGATTTCCCTGAATTTGCGGCACCTTGCTGGCCCTGAGGAGTGCGGGGGTAATGCCAGCTCGGATATTTCACACTCGGGAAAGTTTTTGAGGAGAGCGGGTCCGATTACCTCTGAAAATTGGCGTCGTCGAGCCGGGATGGGGTGGCGGTCCGCGGAACAGACTGTCGGGAGGCGTTGCACTTTGGCGCGGTCCGTCGTGCGCGGACGGCGGGGAGCGGCCGGCCACCAGATGAAGCTCGCCGCGGTCGAGCCGTTCCCATTTGACGAGCTCTCCCGGCGCCAGACCGATGGCGGCCGCCACGCCCTACGTCGGCCGGCGTGAGCGTCGCGCTCCACCGGAATGTGCAGGTGCCGTATCGCGGGCCGAAGTTCACGAGCGCTGGCCTCGTGACTTGGTCGCCAGAGGAGATCGCTGGTAGCCTCAAACGGGAACACTCTAATCTGCCCGTGATGCCCACGTCCCTCCAATCGATTTTACCCGACGTTGACATCGTCGAGCGCGGCGACCAGCCGGCCGATCGTGAGCCGCCCCAGTCTCGCGAGCGGCCGCCACTGGGTGCTGGGGACCTCGGTCGATTTCTGATTTCGATTGCCGTCCTCTCGGCTCCCGGCGGCCGCCGCCACTGAACCCCGCGGCACCGCTGCCAACCCATTCCCGCCAGACCCGAATGGCGCTAAGTTAAGGCGGGGGATTCCGATTATTCAACTGTAGGCGCCGTGATACCGAGACGAACAAAGGCCTTAACTTAGCGCCATTCCTGCCAGACCCCAACCGTGCGGGTCACCCATTCGTGGCGTCGCCGCGCCGGTTACATCCAGCCGAACGGGCCTGAACCGAATGGCGCTTACTTGAGCCACGATTCAAAAAAGCGCCGGCGATGATCGCCGTTGACGTTTTCACTTGGGGCGGCGCAGTCCCCGGCGGGTCAACGGTCGATAAAGGGCAGCCTGAGCTGATCGAGGTTGGCGCGGAAGGCTAAGTTATAGTTGGTGCCGAAAGTCCGGCGGGAAGTATTGCGGCCGCCTTGGTAGAAATTCCGCCACGAGTCGTTGGTCAGATTGGAGCCGTTTAATTCGAGTGAGTAGGTGCGGTTGACGGTGTACCGCAGGGTGGCATCCCAGCGCTGGTGGCTCGACTCAAAGACGGGGCGTTGGTCCGTGGTCGTAGCGGCGGTGGTGATCGCTTCCGGAAATATCGTGGTGCGCACTTGCAGGTACAGGGTGCGCCGCGGAGACGTGTAGCTGAGCCCGGCGTTGGCATTCCAGTCGTAAAAATTGGGAGCCAGTGGTTTGGTGACGATGCCGGCCCGATTGGGGGCCTCACCCTTGGTGTTGCGATTATAGCCGCCGAACACTTCCCAGCCTCGGGCCAGTTCGGGTAGAAATTTCAGATAAGGCTGGAGTCGTTGGCGCCCTGAAATTTCGAACCCCTCAAACTGGCCCTTACCCCCGTTGTCTTGGGTGTTGAGGAGGTAGCCCGCGTACTGGCCGTCAAAGCCGTTATCATTACCAGGCTCGATCGTATCGGTGGACGTGATGATATAATTCGTGATGGTTTTGCGGAACCAACCGAGTTCGATTTTTCCAGCGGAGCGGGTGAAGAACTCGAATTGAAAATCAAGATTCCGCGAGTAAGTGGGGAGCAGACCGCTGTTGTTGACGGCGACGCTGGGAATGGTCGCGGTATCGTTGACGGTGGTGTTGGGCAGAATGGATTGCACTCCGGGCCGGGACATGGAGCGAGTGAGCGCGCCGCGGAAGAGGAAGTCCGGTGTGAAGCGGTAGGTCGTCTGCAGGTTCGGGAAAAAGTCGGTGTACTTGCTGCTGGCGCGCTGGGTCATGGAATAGATGGCGTCGAAGTATTGGGGGGAGGCCGAGTTGAAGCCGCGCGCGAGGACGGGCACGCCCAGGGAGTTGATGCGGATCGCGCCGCGTAAAAAATTTTCGGTTTCTTCGGCGCGCAGACCCGCGACAGCGGTGAGGCGCGGGGTTAAGCGGATCGAGCTAGCCACGTAGCCAAAGGTCACATCTTGCGCCATTTGTTGGGTGTTCACGCGTTGACGCTGAACATTGGCCCCCTGGAGATTTTGCACGGCGTTGGGGTTGGCGTTCATAAAGTCGGCGAATTTGTAGGGATCGACGAGCGGTGGTGTGCGGATGCCGTAGAGAAATTTGTCGCCGTAGGTGGTTTTGGCGAATTGCGCCGCGCTGATTTGCGGGTCGTCGGCGTTGTTGGCGATGCCATCAGGACCGACGTATTGAAGGACGATTTGACCGGCCTGTTTGCGGCGGTGGAGTTGGTAGAGACCGACGCCCGCGCGGAGATCAAAAGGAAAGCGGAGCCCGGCGAAGTCCCGTTTGACGTCGAGCTTGAGGTTCCACGTCCGGTCGTTCTGGAAGCGCGGGGAGGTTTGCAGGGAGAAACTTTTGCGGGAGTTGTAGCTGCTGAGGTCGTAGAGATCGGGGCCGGAAATTTGCACCAGCGAAAGAGGGGCCGGTATTGCCGGATCGGCCGTCAGGCGGACGACGACCGCATCGGCGGCAATGAGGTTGAACTGCATGGACTGAATCATCGCGGGGAGATCGGTGACCTTGGAGTCGGACTTGGAGTAGTTGGCGGAGGCGTCGAATTTCCAAGACCCGAGGCGATGCTCGATGGCGCCGACGAAACCGTAGTTGGCGCTGACGGAGTCGCTGTAATCGTTGAAAACATCAACGAGGGCGTTGCGGACAATCGCGTCGGTCGTAGTCGCGGTGGGATCGACCGTGCCGGGTCGGACGCGGAAAGTGTGGCTGCGGTTTTGGCTGAGGTAAGTATTCGCGGTGGTGCGGAGTTTTAGGACGGTCGTGGCGGCGAGTTTGTAGTCGGCGTTCAAACTCAGGGTTCGGCGATTTTTGACCTGAGGGCCGTCCACGAGGGTGAAGGTGTTGACGTTGAATCGGGACGCGGTGGTGACGGGGTTGGCGACGGTGCCCGCGGTGAAAGGCGAATAACCCATGGCATAGTTGTGGCTCGGGTTAATGACGTTGCTTTCAAAGTAGGATAGCGAAAGGCCGAGGGTATTATTGAGGAAGGCCTCGGAGTAGTTGAGGCTGCCGCCGGGTTTGATGCGCTGGGTCGTACGTGAGCCGGGGCCGGCCATGGTCCAATGGAGCATTTCGCTGTTGGCAGATAGGCTTAGGGTGGTGCTGAAGCGCCGGCCCTTTTGAGCAAAAGCATTTTTGGTCACGGCGTTGACGACGCCGCCGGTGGAGGGCGCCATCCACGGAGGCGGCGCTTTATAAACCTCGATCGTCTCAATGTTGTTGATGGTCGATTGGCTGAATTCAAAGGCGCGGCTAGACGCGTCGCTGCTGCCGGTGCTCGAGCGCGGCGGAGTTCCGGCGGCGGCGGGAATCTGGCCATCGAAGGTGAAGACCGTCGCTTCGGGATCTTGGCCACGCATGGAGACGGTGCTCGCGTCGGCGTTGGAGAAATTGACCTGAATGCCGGGTACGTAGCGGAGGAATTCGCCGATGTTGCCCTCGGCCACGTTCCCGAGGGTATCAGCGGAAATGGCCTCGACAAAAAAATCAGATTTTTTCTGCTGGTTGACGGCCGCGGCGTTGCCCTCGATTTCGGCGGCAACCGTGAAAGCCGCGAGCTGGTAGATGCTGGCGGTGAGATTAAATTCTTCGCGTACGGTCTGGCCCGCGGTGACGACCACCGTACGAGTGGCGGGATCTAGCCCGCTGTAAATGACCTCGAGTTGGTAAGTGCCAGGCGTGAGATTGTTCAGGTTAAAGCGACCCTCGCGATCGGTCAGCGCGGAACGTTGCGCCCCGACGAGGCTGACCTCGGCGGAGGCGAGAAATTGGCGGGTACTCGTGTTGATCACGGTTCCGGTGATCGCGGCGCTCGCGCCGGCGCTGCCCTGCGCCATAGCGGGGGTCACGGCGAGGGCGCTTAAAATAAAAGCAGCCAAACTGGCCGGTAATTTTATCCTGAGAAATTGGTTAAGGCGGGGGAATGGGTTCATCAGGGATTTTGGCATCATGCGGTCAAGGCGTGTCGGCAAGGCGAGAGCGGTTGCTTGAGATTGGTGAGAAAGCAGGCTGTTCGGTAAGCGATGCCAAGCTCCATGGCTGGCGGACAGTCAAGCGCGGGTGGTGCGACCGATCGCAGCCTGGCGAGGCCGACCGTCCCGCGAGTAAGTGAGCGGTCGGGCTGGTGGCGGGTTGTGGTCCGGAGGGGCTGGCGCGATGGACGGCTAGCGAAAGGTGGCATGCAGCGGCGCTCGGTCAACTACCGGTCCCATCTGCGCGAGCGCGCGATGGACGGCTAGCGAAAGGTGGCATGCAGCTCTTGGAGAAGTTGCGTGGCGGCGGCGACGAGTCGCTCGCCCGAGCCTGCGGCACAACGGGCGCTGATGGGCTCGTAGTTGCCCTCGGCATAGGCGCGTTGGGTGGGAATGTAACCGATGCTCCCGTTGGCCAGCTCCGCGATGAGCGTGTGCTTAAAAGGCGACGCTGCCTTGATCGCGAGGCCGAGTTCGACGAAGATTTCTCCAGGTAAACTGACCCACGCCACCTCGGGCGAGACGGCGATCACCTGAACCTCCACCTCCAGCGGTTGGCCGTCGCGGCCGAAGGTATCAAGCACGGCAAAGGCCCAGACTTTTTCCAGAAAATTCGGATCGTTGTTGCTGCCGACGCGCGTTGCGAGCGCGCGGGCCCGATCGACGTCGCCGGGGGCGAGGGTGGGCAGCGCTAATTTGATCCATTGCTGACGTGCACGGGGCGCGTGGGTGGTGATGGTGGCGAGGCGCGTGAACGTTTTTAAGACCTCGGCGCCGAGCACCGTACCGATACGCTCGCCCTCGGCCGGGCCTTTCTGCGGATCCTTGCTGCCGGTGTTGATATGGTTGATATCGCCGGCGCACCCGATGGTGAAGAGCGTGAGCATTTCCGGTGATTTCACCCGGCTCAGCAAGGTCGCGAGGGTGAAGGCGTAGTCGGCGGAGAAGTCGAGACCGCCGACGGTATCGAGGTGCATTGCAAAATTCACATAGGTGGCGAGGGGTTTCCCCGTGCGTGATTCGGCGTAGACGACGGGCACGGCCGGATCGGTGGGGCCGGCGGGGCGGACGATGTTCGGGTTGAGCTTGCCCGCATTCCAGCCCACGGAGCCATCTTTCATGAAAAACCGACGGTTGAAGGCCAGGCTTTCCTCGCGGCCGATCGCGACGGAGAGCTTGGCGGGCGTCAGGGCAATTTCTGCGAGACGGACGGCCTCGGCGATTTTCCCCGCGAGAGTAGTTGTGTAATTTTTGGCGATTTCGAGATCACCGCCATAAACGGCGTTGCGGGTGGAGATTCCATTGAGGAGCGGGCCGGTATGGCTATGGGTCGCGCTGATCATTACCGCCTCGGGGGGCACTCCGGTGAGACTGGCGATGAGGCGGCGTGCTTCCACGATGGTAGGGCGAGCTAAGGTCACGAGATCGAGCGCCACGAGGGCCGCCTTGGCCCCGTCCTGCGCGAACACGATCGCTTTGACGTTCAACGGATCGTGGGTGCCCGTAGCGAGACGGGTGGCGTAGTAGCCAGCCATGGGAATGCCGACGGGCGGGGTGATGTTAACGGAGGCCGCGCCGACGCGCAGATCGTCGGCGTGAACGCTCATCGCCGTGCCCACGTGAGCGCACACACAGCTGAGGATCGTCTGGAACAAGCGGTATTTGGGCAGGGAAGGGGGCATCTTTTTATTTTAGAACAACCGCCGCACAAAAGACATCGTTTTTTGGCGGGGAGCGCGGTCCGAGGCGGGGCCGCGGTCGCGGTAGATGGTTTGGCGCAAGAACCCCCTCCCTTCATGCCGGGCCTTTTCCGTGGTCGCGAGCGCCCGCGACGGTTGACTCGTCCACTCACGGGCGCTCGCCGGCTACCCACCAATCGGAGTCGGCATCTTGGAACGATGAGGAGCCGGGGCCGAGGTTCGGCTGAGCTCCCGGAACGTGAGGGTTCGCCCGACGCTCCTCTTTGGAAAACAGCCGTTGATCACGCTTGGTCGGGTTTCGCCCAGCGGGCGGCGCCGTCGCGAGGAGTCGGAAGATCGTTTCGTTGCGCTGGTCTGAGCCAGCGGAGGACCCGGCCGAAGCGTCCGGCGGATTGCATCCAACGCAGCCGTTGGAGCGATTATAAGATGACCCGAAGGGGCCGGCGCCGGAGCGCGTGGACGCGTTGGAAATGCACGCATCGGCAGTGAACGCCGATTGACCACGGTACCCCGCGACGGTTTAGTTGGAAATATTCTATGCTTCGTTATCTGCTGAGTTTTCTCTTTGCGATGGTCTCAAGTTGGGCCGCGGAGCCCGGAGGACCGGCCTATGCGGATCCGCAACCGCAGCGTTATCATCTTACGAAACGTGCGAGCGAAGTGGATTCACGGGCGAGGGAGCATCCCGAGATTGATTTTGTTTTTAAAGACTCCTCGGGGAAAATTCAGGATCTTGAGCATGCGGTGGTTGACACCCGCGTGGCGCCGCGCGGCCGGTTGGTGATTTGGTTGATGGGCTATGGGTCGCCGCTCTTTGATCGCTTGGGCGATTACGGGCTGCACGCGATTCAAGTCCACTATGCGAACAAGTGGTTTGGTCTCATCCCGGCGGCGGTCCGGGATGACGGCGTCAGCCTGGGTCAGATGCGACTGGAGGCGGCGACGGGTGAAGATTTCACCAAGCTCGCCGCGATCCCGCCGCCGGATGGTATGATGGAGCGGGCGTTGCAGTGGGTGCGCTGGTTGGCTAGGGAGCACCCGCTAGGCCAGTGGGGCCAATTCTTGACCGCGGATGGCCAGGGGCTGCGGTGGGATAAGGTGATTATGTCCGGGAGCTCTCATGGCGCGACCACCGCGACCCGCTTTGCGCTTCACCAAAAAGTGGATCGCGTCGTGGCGTTTTGCGGCCCTCGGGATCAACTGGAGAGCTGGCCGGGTTTCAAGTCGGCGACGCCCGCCCAGCGAATCTTTGGTTTCAGCCATGTCCTCGATAGCGGTTGGACCGGGGATCATTACCCGCGCTCTTGGGGAATGTTGGGACTGGGGCAGTTCGGCCCGGTGGTGGATGTGGATGTGACGGCCGCACCGTTTGGCAATAGTCGTCGATTGATCACGCGCTTCGACGTCAAAGGAGATGCCAAACGGGCGCACAGTTCGGTCGTGCCGGGCAGTGCGGCGGGCAAAGCTGCGAACGGTGATTACTTTCATGAGGCGGTCTGGCGTTATCTGTTCACGCACCCGATCGATCGAGTCGGCGAGCCGGAACCAGCGGGGCGGTAGCCGTATCGAGCGAGCCCTGCTCTGGAACCTTCGGAAAAAGCCAGGTGAACTGCGTTGGCCGTGGGAGCGTCGAAGGTCGTCCAAGTGCTCGGAGTCATTGTCAGATGATCGTCGCAACACTCGCGCGGTGTTCGATAAAATGGGCTGGTTGCGCGGAGCATTTTGCTTAACCGTCGATAAATGTGGTTATCCCCTTGGATCATTTTTCCCCTTTTGGTGGCGGTGAGTCAGGCCGCTGTGGCCAGTTACGACGTCGTGGTTTACGGCGGCACCTCGGCTGGCGTCGTCGCGGCAATCCAAGCCGCGCGGATGGGGCGGACCGCGGTGCTGATTGAGCCCACGCAGTTTTTGGGCGGATTGACCACGGGGGGGCTGGGCGCCACGGACATTGGCAATAAGCGGGCGATCGGCGGGATCTCGCGTGAATTTTACAGTCGGATCTGGGCGCACTATCAGAAGCCGGAAAGTTGGTTGCGCCAAACCAGCGAGGAATATCGGCAACGCTCGCGGATGACGAATGATCCGGCGGACCGGACGCAGTGGACCTTTGAACCGCACGTGGCGACGGCGGTTTTCGATGATATGCTGCGGGTGGTGGCGGGGCCGGTTACGGTTGTTAAAGGTGAGCGGCTTGATCTCGCGCGCGGAGTGGTGAAATCGGGTGTCCGGATTGAGCGAATCGTGATGGAGAGCGGGCGCGCGTTCGCGGGAAAAATGTTTATTGATGCGACCTACGAGGGCGATCTTTTGGCCAAGGCGGGCGTTAGCTATCACGTCGGCCGCGAGGCGAACGCGGTTTATGGCGAGACGATTAATGGAGTGCAGGCGGCTCATACCGTCAGCCATCAATTCGTTAAAAAGATCGATCCTTACGTGAAACCCGGTGACCCCAAAAGTGGAGTCTTGCCGGGCATCAATCCGGCTGGCCCGGGCGAGGAATTCTCCGGTGATCGAAAAATCCAGGCCTATAATTTTCGGATGTGTACGACGGATGTGCCCGAAAACCGCCTAGCGTGGGTGAAGCCAGCGTCCTACGATCCGCAATGGTTTGAGTTATTGCTGCGGAACTTTGAGGCGGGCGATCACCGCGTGCCGTGGAATCCGGTGTGGATGCCAAATCGCAAGACGGATACGAATAATAATTACGCGATCAGTACGGATTTTATCGGTGAAAACTGGGAGTACCCAGAAGCAGATTATGCGACCCGGGCGAAAATTTGGAGAGCGCACGAAGACTGGCAGAAAGGCCTGATGTGGACGCTCGCGTATCATCCGCGGGTACCTGAGACCGTGCGCGCGGAATTTCAACGGCTCGGGCTGGCCAAGGATGAGTTCAACGATAACGGGCATTGGCCGCGGCAAATGTATGTGCGGGAAGCGCGCCGGATGGTAAGCGAGTACGTGATGTCGGAGAGAAACTGCCAGCGGGCGGAGGTGGTGACAGACAGCGTGGGGATGGGGGCCTATAATATGGATTCTCATAATATCCAGCGGTACATCACGGCCGAAGGGTACGTGCGAAATGAAGGGGATGTTCAGGTGAGCGTGCGACCTTACCCGATTAGTTTTCGCAGCCTTCGACCCAAGGCGTCGGAGTGCACCAATCTCCTGGCCCCGACGTGCCTTAGTGCCACGCACATCGCGTTTGGGAGCATTCGGATGGAGCCGGTTTTTATGGTCTTGGGCCAGAGCTCGGCGACCGCGGCCGTCCAGGCGATCGAGCAAGGCGTGAGGATCCAGGAGATTGATCCGGCCAGGTTGAAGGCGCGGCTGGAGAGTGACGGCCAAGTGCTGGATTTCGAGAGCGCGCCGTTGGCTCCCCGCCAAGTGGTGCGCAAGGCGCAACTCTCGGGAGTGGTCGTGGACGACCTCGATGCCATGCGCACCGGCTTTGATCGAAATAGCGCGGCTCACTCGACGTATTTGGAAAGTGGTTACCACCATGATGACAATGCTCGCAAGGGGAGCCAGACCGCACGGTTTGTGCCGGACCTACCGGAGTCGGGGTATTATCAGGTACTGGTGGCGTATCCGTGGAACGGCAATCGCGCGTCAAATGTGCCGGTGGTGATCAGACATGCGGACGGCGAGGCCAAGGTCACGGTGGATCAAAAGAAAAAGCCGGCGGTGCGTAATCTTTTTCACCCGGTGGGCACCTTTCGCTTTCAAAAGGGGAAGTCGGGTTACGTCGAGATTTCCAATGCCGGGACGGAAGGGTATGTGGCGATTGACGGCGTCCAGTGGATTCCGGTGCCGTGAGAGAGCGGGCTCGGGATTCCGGTGCTGCCTGATGATGATGCGCGGGAAGAGCGCAGGAAGCGCAAAGCGGCGCCGGTGGGGCCGCGTCGTGTCGGGGGCGAGCGGAGAGGTTGCTCGAGCCGTTGCTAGAAGGCCGCCGAGACGGGCGGAGCGCAGGAGGCCACCAGCCCGTGCGCGCCGATTGGTCCGCCAAGAGTTTTCCCCGAATTTTTTGTTCATACCATCATTCGGGGTAATTGAGCCCCTGCGAAGCAACCCTTCGAAGGGGGGGCAATTGTCGCGATCACCGTTTTCACTCGGCAGACCGCCATCCTTCCGCCGATCACTTTATTCGCCCGGACGGCCGGCCACGATAACTGAGGGAGCGCCGACTCAATCCTTTGTTTATCCAGATCGGAACAGCCCCTCTTTCTGTGACCAGCGGCGCGAACACCGTCTATTTCTGGCGATCAGGAAATCACCGGAGCCGGGTGAACTCTTGGTGCCGACAGTGCATGTCATGCAGGAAGAAAAAGTTTAAGAAGAGTTTTTTTGATGAAGTTTCTAAGAAAATACTCACTCGGGCGAAGGTGAGATGAAAATCGCCAGAAATGCACGATGGCACGATCGCCGCGGCCCCTCTTCCCAGCAATCACCGAGGTCATGCACAAGGTTGCCAGCACGGCGGGCGTTGCGGCCGAGTTTCCGGTCTTCGCGCCCAGTGATATCGCCGGCAGTCGTGCTTGGCGCTTTCGATGCTCCGGTGACCGCGGCAGCAGGCGAGCCATTGGCGGCGGGTGGCGCTCAACTATTTTGACCCACCGCTGCTCAGTTAAACTGATCCACCGGTGATTTGCTTCCTTTTCCAAGGAGTTCCGGTTTTTTCCACGTGTTCAGAGGCGGAAAGAGCGTTCATCCGCATGAACGAGGGTCAATTTCTCTGAGCAGCTTTTTTGGAGGTGGGTCAATTTATGTGAGCAGAAGGGGATCAGTTTAAGTGAGCGACATCGGGCGGCGGGCGAACACGTCGCGCGGAAGCGCGAAGACAAAAAAATCCTCACCCCTGACCGTAGCAGCCTTTTTTGTCGGTGATCGATGTTTTGCGCTTTCGCGAGACGGGTTAATTGAGGTTCTTCCGGAGGTTTCGTGGTGCCGGCTGGCCTTAGGCGGATTAGGGTTAATCAAATTTATCTTGGTTCCGGCCGAAAGGAGCTTGCGCGCAAGGCCTAGACGGATACGCCGACGAGGGTGAAATCACGGCGCTGGCTCGGCTTGCTTCTGGCCTTGGTAACTTTGGGTGAAAGCTTGGCGCGCGCCCAGCGGCCGGAACTGGTTTTGCCGCGCCCTGGAAACATTGTCGTCGCATCCGTCACTGGTGAGGTGACTTTGAGTGCGGGCGATCAGCGCCGCGTCCTCAAGATCGATGACCGCCTGCGGGTCGGATCGACGGTGGTGACTGGCCGGCGGGCGATGCTTACGCTCTTGTTGTCGAATGGAGTTTTGCTGCAATTGGGCTCGGAAGCTGAGTTGGAGATTGAGGAGTTTGGGCAGGCGCCGGTTTCGGGAGGGGGAAAACTGTCCGATCTCAAGCAAGAACCCACCCTCTCCCGCACGTATCTGCGCCTGCTGCGCGGCGATGTTGCGGTCACGGTCAAGCCTCTCAAGATCGCCCAAGGTTCTTCATTTTCATTATCGACGATTGCCGGCTCCGTCGAGGTTGGGGAAGCTGTTTTCCGCGTTGTGCTTCGGATGCATGAACTTGGTCTCGGCGTCTACCAACTCCACGTGCAATCCGGCGGCGTGGATTTTATCCCAGCGGGTGGCGATGTTTCTCAACCCGTGGCCGCGGGGCGCAGCCTCGGATTCTCCCTCGAAATCGACGCGGCGGGCGTTGTGAAACGGGGTGAGCTGCCACTCGCTCCGGCGCAACCTGCTAACGTTAAATAGAGCGGCGATGACTCTTGGGCTTTTTCAGACCGGCGTCATTGCCCCGCCTTTTTTCTGTCGGAAATGATGGCGCCGCCGCGTTTCGCCCCAAGGCGTCCATCGGACTGAGCCTTCCCGATGCCGTTGAAACGAAACCAAGCATGGACGGCAGCAAGGTCGTTCCTGCCCGCCGGAACTTCGGAACTCTTATCGCCGTTGGGTAGCCGCAATCACTTATGCCCGCGGCATTCGTGATCAGCCGTCCACGGCCTCGTCTCCCGACTAGGACCACTGAAAGCCGCGGTTGTGGTGGGCGCGACGCCACGCCCAGACTGAATTGAGACGACGCAGTTCCAGCCGGGTTTTATGGAGAAGGAGCGCGCGAGGAAGTTTTCGAATAGCCTGTACAGAGCTCAAGCTGCATGGCTGGCGAAGCCCTATTCGCTGACACGAGGACCTCCGGCGCACCTTCTCAAGAAGGCCAACTCAAAAAAATAACGGGCCCCCGCCCGGAGGGCCGTTTACGGTACTTCGTAGACTTCGACCAAAATTCTGCCGGTCTGGTTAGGAGCGACAAAGTTGGCTGGAATTTGGACGCCCGCGGGGAAGACGATCGCGGGCGCGCCGCCCGCTTGCAGCGTGTAGTTACCCGGAGCAAGCGAATCGACAATGGCGGCGTCGCTCGCGGTCTTAAGAGGAAATGCCCCGACCGCGGGAAAAGCGGCGGTCAGGACGGCCGCATTGTTTTGGCCCCAATTGTTGTTGTTGCCGACGGTTTGTACATTTCCATTGGGCGCGGTGGTGAGAATCGAGATGCGCGCATCGCCGATGAGATCTTGGCTCGGTATGCCAAATTCACTTAATCCCTGCGCCACCGCGCGAACGACCAGAGTGCGTGGGTTGTTCCCGGCAATCACCAATCCAGGTGTGATAAAATCGCCCTCCGCACTGATGCTCGCCAGCGTGGAAAGGTTCGTCAACCTGGTCCCGTTTCGACTGACGTCGTAAATTTCTGCGAGGACGTCGCCAATCGCTCCGTTTACACCCTTAATGTTGGCCGTATAGGTTCCTGGGGTGAGTTGCAGAAGCACGGCGGTATCAAGCTCCCCCGCGCCTAGGGCAAAGGCACCAACCGAGGCGGCCGCAGTAGCGATTTGTGCGGCTGTCGCGCTCCCCGCGGGTGCAGCTTTGTCCCAGCCTTCGTTCATGGCGATGACGGTGGCGCCACGGTTAACCTCGAGCCGAAGAGCTGGCAGGGCCCCGGCGAGACCAAACTTTGTGAGCGCGGGACCGATGCCGCGAATGAGGAGCTGGGCGGGCTGTGTCCCGGAGATGTTGAAGCCCAAAGCGAAGGCGTCGTTCAAGTGCGCGATTTTGGTGCGAGTGGAGAGATTGACCAGCCGGCCCGGAGCGGGGGTCGGAGCGTTGGTCACGCGTTGGCCCATGAAAGCCAGCACACGGGCGTTGGCATAGCTAAAAAATTCCCGTTCAGCCCCCGAGACGGCCAAGAGCGCACTGACTTCGCTGGAGCGGTTTTGGTAGGTCACAGGAAGCGCCGCAGTTAGCGCGGCGGCCGTCGGTACGGCTTTGACATAATTATTTTCATCGATGACCCCGGCGGTTTTTATGGCTGACCATATGGCTTGCGCGTCAGCGGCGGTGAAGGTGGGATTCGTTAGGCTTAGCGCCCGAAAACGCCCAGAAAGCATGGGCGAAACCGGATTGTTATAAATGCCGGTGGCAATGCCCCTCCCTCCGAGTAACTGTGAGTTATTTTGGGCATCCGCCAAGCCGGTTGGCCCGAGATTATCGTCGTTGGTGGCGAGCGCAAAAAATTGAGGAACTTTTGATGTCACCGCGAGCGTGTCGACTCCGGTTGTCAGATAAAGAATCGCACCCTTAACCGGGCGGTCGGCAGGCGCGTTGCTCAGCAGGTCCCCGAAACGCAAAGCCGCGTTGGCCCCGGCCCCCGTGCCGACAAAGAATATCGGCTTCGTATTGGCGAGGAGGCCATCGCGGCCAAAGCGGTCGAGGGCGGCGGTATGGTTGAGCGCATCGAGATTGCTGCTCAGCACGCTTTGGGCGCCCCAGTTTCCCGTCGTTCGGTTGACGCTGCTGAGCGCGGCGACTCCGAAGCCAGCGGCGACGAGATCGCGGGCGAGCAAGACCTGCTCAGGTCGCGAAAACCAATCGGTCTGACTCCCTCCAGTATCGTGGAGCATCATCACGATTCCCACCGCATTCGCCGGGATGAAGTAACTCAGCGTCGCGCTCAGCGTGGTCGTCTGGCCATTCGCAGCCGTCTGCGTCTGTGGATTAAAATTGTGCACGACCACCGCCGCCCATGTCGGTGCGGATTTGTAAGTCGCGGTCAGGGTGACCGCGGTGGCGGGCATGGTCAGAACCGTATGAGCGAGGAGGGGGGCGAGGGCGCCGGTGCCGAGGGCCGCGACGTCGCCAGTCCAGCGGTCGAAAACCTGGCCGGCGGCAGGTGTATGCGCGAAAATATCAACGCGGGTTCCGGCCGGCACAGTGGCGCCGCCGGATCCGCCGTTAATTGTCAAGACGGTCGGTGCACCCGCACCCGTCACGACAACGTAAGCTCGCACCGGCACTGTCACCAAGTTCTGCAGATTTACATTGCAGGTCAGTTCCCGCAATCCTGCCGCCCCAGGGTTGAGAGTGACGGTGGCGGTGCCTTGTCCCGCGGTAATCTGGGAGCCCCCGGTGACCGTCCAGCGAAAGGTCCGGTCACCATTTTGGGCACCGGGAACTGAAGCCGTAAACGCGGCCGCGTTGGTGGCAATGGTTGCCGGTGACGTCACGGCTCCGGCGGTTTGCGCGGAGACGATGGTCACTTGGGCGGTTGCGTTGTACGAAGTCCCGTCTGCGGCGATCGCCACGTTTAGGGTGACGGTTCCCGCGATGTCGGCGATAAATTGAACGGTCGCGATGCGGGCATCGGAGGTGATTCGCCCCCCTGAAACTGACCATTGATACGTGGTTGACGCAGTGGTGTTTTGTCCGCCGGTTTGGGTTGGCAGGAGAATCCGCGCGGTGATGGTGTCACCAGCGAGGCCTCCCCGCGGAGCGGAAATCGTCGGCTGGCTAACCGCACCAGCCCCGCCACCACCACCACCCGCCAAAATTCCGGGTAAATTAGCGATCGCATTGCCTCCGCCCCCACCGCCCCCGGGTATGATCGTGGCCGCATTTCCCCCTCCGCCCCCGCCACCCGTGGTGGGCGCGGTCACCGTCGGGACGACGGTCGTCGGACGGGCCGCACCCTGCGCGAACAGAGGGCCCTGGTTGAAAATGAGGCCAATCAATGCTGAGGTTACCAGGGATAGGAGTGCCGACGTCCGCCGGCGCCGCAGTGAAATTAAAAAAAATGAGGACATGGTGATTACCAAGGATGACGTGAATAGATGATGTTTGTTACTATTAGCGCGGATTTGATTCGGTGCTCCCGATGGGCTGGGGGGAGGCGCAGGGCGGCCGCGAGGATTTTTGATTCAGGTGGGAGGGCTCGGACGATTCCCTTCGATCTTGGTTTAAAGTTACGCTAAGGACGGGCTCGGGTAGCAAGGTTGTTTGTGGGTTTCGCGCCACAATTTCTTTCATCCTGCGAGGCCGACCCCGTCCAATGGAGTTGCGGCGGCGCTAAAAATTCTTAGCGCTGAAATCTCTGGCGATGCGAGCCGCGCCGCGCTCGGCGTCGCGTTGGTTCCACGTGCGAAATTGGGGAAAAAGGAGCGTGGATCTTGCCGCCTCCGGTGTGATCCCTGCCCGCAACGCGTTTCCGCGCGGCGCTTCGACTTTGCTTTTTACCGGCGGGCAATTTCACTGATCTCCTTTTGCCCCTTAAATATCCATGCGCGCCTCCTTTGTGCCCTCGCTCGTCTTCGCCCTTCTCAGCTTTGTCGTCACTATAGCGGCGGGGAAAATTACCACGCCGTTAGAACACTTTGGCTTCGCGATCGGGGACGACTTTCAACTCGCCAACTACACCCAGACTGAGGCTTATTTCAAGAAGCTGGCAGCCGAATCTGATCGAGTGCGGCTGGTCGATATTGGTTTAACCGAGGAGGGGCGCAGCCAGTGGATGCTCATTATCTCCTCGCCGGCTAACCTAGCCGCGCTCCCTCGTTACAAGCAGATTGCGCAGAGCTTGGCTCGGGCGGAAAATTTGAGCGCTTCTGCCGCGCGGGCGCTCGCCGTCGAGGGGAAGGCGGTCGTCTGGATCGATGGCGGGCTCCACGCCTCCGAGACGGTGGGCGCGCACCAATTGATCGAGACGGCTTGGCGTTTGGCGAGTGCGCAGGATGTGGAAACTGAGCGGATTTTGCGCGACGTGATCGTCCTCTGCGCGCATGCGAATCCCGACGGCCAGGAACTCGTGAGCAACTGGTATATGCGCGAGCCCGTCCCCACCAAGCGGGTCGTGAGCACGACGCCGCGGCTTTACCAAAAATATATCGGGCATGACAATAACCGCGACTTTTACATGTCGGCGATGAAGGAGACGACCAACCTTAACCGGCAACTTTATCTCGAGTGGTTTCCTCAGATCGTTTATAATCATCACCAGCCCGGGACGACGTCCAACGGGACGATCATCTTTATCCCGCCGTTCAGGGATCCGTTTAATTACCTTTACGATCCGCTCTTGGTCATAGGCGTCCAAGCGCTCGGCACGGCAATTCAGGGACGATTCTTGCAAGAGGCTAAACCCGGCGCGACTTCCCGCAGCGGCGCCAACTACTCGGCCTGGTTCAACGGCAGCCTCCGGACGACGAGTTATTTTCACAACATGATCGGCCTTCTTTCGGAGGTTGTGGGTAGCCCGACCCCTATGCAAATTCCGCTGGTGGCCCGGCGCCAGTTGCCTACGAATGACCTCCCGGCTCCGGTCGCGCCGCAGGCGTGGCACTACCGCCAATCGATTGAGTATTCCCTCAGTGCGAACTGGGCGGTGCTCGATTATGCTTCTCGGCAGCGCGAGACGCTCCTCTTTAACATCTACACGATGGGTCAACGTTCCATCGACCAAGGCAATCGCGATCACTGGACAGCCAGCCCGAGCCGGCTCGCCGCAGTGGTAAAATTAGACGCGGCAGATCAGGGCGCGGGAACTGTGGATCAGCCCGCTGAGGCGGGTGATACGCCGAGTTTGCCGACGCGCCGCCTCGCCGCGAAATACTGGGAGGTTTTGCGTCAGCCCGCTTGGCGTGATCCCCGTGGTTTCATCGTGCCGTCGGATCAGGCCGATTTTCCAACCGCAGTTAAATTTATCAATACCCTTGTTAAAAACGGGATCGTTATTCACCGCGCCACCGCGGCCTTCAACGTGGCGGGTAAGGCGTATCCCCTCGGGTCATACGTCGTGAAGTGCGCGCAGGCGTTTCGGCCCCACGTCCTTGATATGTTTGAGCCGCAGGATCACCCCGACGATCTCAAATATGAGGGTGGCCCGCCGAATCGGCCCTACGATGTTGCCGGTTGGACTCTCGCCTTCCAAATGGGGATTAAGTTTGACCGAATAATGGAGGCGTTCGACGGCCCGTTTGAGCGTTTACCCTATGGGGAAATTCAACACCCGCCGCGGCTGAAGAGGGCGGCCCCCGCGGGCCTCGCGGGTTTCTTGGTCAGTCATCGGATCAATGATACCGCTATCCTGACCAATCGATTACTGAAAAGCGGGGCATCAGCTTATTGGCTACGCGACATTCCAGCGGAAGCACCGGAGTTCGGGCGTGGCGCCTTGTACGTGCCGGATCAACCCGCGGCCCGTGAAATCGTGAGGGCGGCGGCGCTCTCGCTCGGACTTGCAGTCCTCCCGCTGGCGGTCGCGCCTCCGCCGGAGCGCCTGCTCAAATTGCGCCCGATGCGGATCGCGCTTTGGGATCGGTACAGCGGCTCCATGCCCTCAGGCTGGACCCGCTGGCTGCTTGAACAATTCGAGTTCCCTTTTGAGTTGATCTACACTCCAGAGATTGATGCAGGCAATCTGCGAGAGCGCTTCGACGCCCTCGTTTTCGTGGCCGGTTCCATTCCTGCGCCGGGAGTGCGCCCGCCTCCCGCGCTCAGGCCGCGCAACGTGCCGGCGGAATATACCGCGCAAATCGGAGTGATCACCCCGGAGAAATCGATCCCGCCGCTCAAGGAATTTTTGTCTGCAGGCGGCACCGTCGTCACAATCGGAACAGCGACTAATCTCGCCTACCACCTTGCCCTGCCTTTGCAGAGCGCTTTGCTGCGACGCGCGGCGGATGGAAAATTACGCAAAATAGCGGATGCCGAGTTTTATATCCCCGGCGGTATTCTCGATGCGAAGGTCACCGCCGACGACCCCGTAGCTTGGGGCATGCCTGATCGCACGGATGTTTATTTCGACCAAAGCCCCACGTTTCACCTGACAGAAAAAGCCACCGCCGCCGGGCTGAAGCCCATTGTCTGGTATGATTCGGAAAAACCGCTGCGCAGCGGTTGGGCTTTGGGGCAAATGCACTTAAAAGACGGCGTGGCCGTCGCCAAGGCCTCGGTGGGATCCGGTCAACTTTACCTGATGGGCTGCGAAGTGGCGTTCCGCGGACAGACGCATGGAACCTTTAAACTGCTTTTTAACGCGCTCTACCTTTCCACGGCGCAAGCGGCGCACGCGCGCTGAAGCCTTGGCCCGGGACAGGTGGCACGTGATCTCGGGGCGAAAAAATATTTTCTCAAACCGCTCACGACTTGTGTCGCCGTGCTCGTCATAATTCCGGAAAATCGGGGCAAATCGCAGTTGACAACGCGGGGTGCTTCGTGAGCTTTTGCTCCTTGGTGTGCGGCTTCCTAGCTCAATGGTAGAGCAGTTGACTCTTAATCAATTGGTTCGGGGTTCGAGTCCCCGGGGAGCCACCAACCGCAGCGAGGTAGCCGTCGGTAAAGGGTTCCTGTTATTTCTCAGTTTATCTTGGTGGTCGTAGCGTCAATCTCGCCGGCGTAGCTCAATGGTAGAGCACCTGTTTTGTAAACAGGCGGTTGCGGGTTCGAATCCCATCGCCGGCTCCAGTTTCTCGCGCCGCTCCTAGGTAAATTAATCAAGCTCGTTGCTTGAAAATTACTCCGGAGCCCTTGAGCCTCCGCGGTAGTTCGCCTCGCCGACTTGATTTATTTTTGCCCGATGGTGTAATGGTAGCACGAACGACTCTGACTCGTTCTGTCTAGGTTCGACTCCTAGTCGGGCAGCCACCTGAATCGCGCGTCCGCCCATCCTCTGGGCCCCAGGCGCGCCATTTCTCATCATTTCCCATCCCCTTTTTCGCGTTCCGCCTCACCTCTAAAATATTTTTACCTTTGATCAGTAATCGCAGTTGACAGGGCTCTTTCGATTTCACCTAACTTTGTTCTTAGTGCTTCGCTTACCAACATTTTTCGGAACTTAACACCGTCACCGAAACATTTTTTAAAAAACTGATGGCGTGCCTCGTGTTATCCCTTTTCCTTGTATTAACGTCGCTCAATAAACCTCCTCTGAAGTTATCGAGGGTTTCTTTTTTTGATGCGGCGAGTCCGCTATCCTTCTGAGTAACTTCGCACTTTCGCTTTATCCCAAAAAATAGTTCAACTTAGTTTTCCTCCTATGATCATCCAAAGCCTCCCGTTCGCGTTCCTCCTCGGTGACGACACACCGATGGATCTATTCATTAAGGGCAAAGAAATCATGTGGCCCATCTTGCTCACTTCTTTTGTGGCGATCACGGTCGTCATTGAGCGGATCCTTTTTATCATTCGGGAAAGCGCGAGTCGGCAGCCTGAGGTGGTCTCCAAAATGCTCGAGGCCGTTGAGCGCCGCGACGTGCAAGGGGCTCTCGCGGTCGGCAGCAAGAGCAGTGACTTTATTGCCAAGATTTTGGTCTACAGTCTGAGCAACCGCGAATACTCGTTGTCCAACGCGTTTGTCCGTGCATCCGGTCAAGAACTTGCCCGCTTCCAACAGGGTTTGGCGACACTGGACACGTGTATCACGTTATCGCCTCTGCTCGGCTTGCTCGGAACTGTCACGGGCATGATGCGGACATTCGGAGCTCTCGGCGGTGGCGACGTGGGCGCCGCAGCCGGTGAAATCACCGGTGGTGTCGCTGAAGCGTTGATCGCCACCGCTTGCGGTCTGGCCGTGGCTATCCTGGGCTTGCTTCCGTTTAATTATCTGAATGCGCGCTCAGACCAGGCCAAGCAAGAAGTCTCCGATGTATCACACGCCTTGGAAATTCTCCTGAAGAAAGCTGAGACAACGGCCCCGTTTCAGCGCTAAGCGATCCTTCGCTCCTGTCAATTCCTAGGGCGTCGTAATCTCCCACTCTCTCCCCAATCATGTCAGGATCATCCGGCGGTAATAGCGGCGGCAAGAAGAAGGCCCGTATCGAGATCATTCCGTTGATCGACGTGATCTTCTTCCTTTTGGCAACGTTCGTTTTGTTCACGCTCTCATTGAACAAATCGAACGGGATTACCGGCATCGCCCAGCCCGCGGCTGATACGGGGGAACCCCGAGACCCGAATGGAACTGTGACTGTCTCTGTGACCGAGGCGGGGACGATCGCTTGGAATAAGGACTTCATCAGTTTGTCTGAATTCATCGATCGATTGAAAGCGTACAAAGCAGCTGATCCTGATGGCCGTATCTTAATTAACAGTGATGAAGGGGCCCTCTTCAACGCCGCTCTTTATGTTTTCGATGAAGCTCGGAAAACAGGATTTCAGAAAATTTTTATTGAGACGAAAGTACGTCAGCCAGGTAAGTAAGCGCGGTTTAACCTTTAATCCAAAAAAACATGGCTGGCTCTAGTCCAAAGGCAGAAGAAGGTAAGAAAAAAGCACGTATCGAGATCATCCCGCTGATCGACGTTATCTTTTTTCTGCTCGCGACCTTCGTTTTATTTACACTCTCACTCCAACGCATTGTTTCTTTGCCGGTCACGCTGCCCGTCGCCACGCCGCCGCAGCAGCAGTCAAATCCTAACGATACTACGATCTACCTGCAAGTGTCCGATGAGGGGACGTATTACTGGAAAATGGGCCAAGGGAGTGCCGACCTCGTCTCCGCCGCGGAGATTCCTTCGCGCCTAGCCGATTACAAACGTTCGGAGTCTAACCCACGCGTGCTCGTTCGGGGTGATACTAAGGCGCGTTTCGGTGCTGCGGTTTTCGTTCTTGATGAAGTCAGAAAAGCGGGGATTGAGCAGGTTTCCGTCGAAACTGTCACCAGCCCTACCGGTCGATAATTATTTCCATGACTCGCGATTTTATCCTTGGTCTTCTCATCTCCGCCGCGATCCATCTTTTGGTGTTTTTTGGGGACAGGTTACTGCCGAAGCAAACGACCGTGAAGAAAGTTGAGGCGCCGCCCCCAAAGATTGAGTTAATTGCTATGCCTAAGGTTGAGGAGGAGCCCGAGATCATTGAAACAGTTGATGACATTAAACCGCTCGATCTCGCCCCTCCGATGCAGCAGGACGTTCCCCAGTTGGTTCAGCCCGACTCTTTTGTTCAAAAAATTCAGCCGCCGCCGCCTGAAGGTGTCACGATCTCAGCTTCGATGAATATCGTTCCGGAGGTTCGCGATCCCAATATGTTTCGAGGGATGAAGGTTTTCGATATATCGATGCTCGATCAGACCCCGGTGGCCAAATTCCAAGCGCGGCCGCAGTATCCCTTCGAGATGCGTCGTGCGGGTATTGCTGGTGAAGTCGTCGTGGATTTCATCGTCGATACCAACGGCGACGTTCAAAATGCATTTTCTCTTCGCTCCTCGCAGCGCGAGTTTGAGTCGGCGGCGGTCCAAGCTGTGAGCAAGTGGAAATTCAAACCGGGCCGCAAAGGTGGTCGCGATGTTCCCACCCACATGCAGGTGCCGATCGTCTTCACCCTTAATGAGGAGTAATCCATCGTGTTCGCTTTTAAAATGACTTCAGTAGCCACCTCTCGTTCTCTTTGGCGCACCGCCGCTGCTTGGTTGGTGCTGGCGGCAACGTCAGCCGCCCAGGGGCAGCAACCGCCGCCAGCTAAAAAAGAGCACAGCCTCACTGAGGCGACCAGTAAGGCGTTCACCAACCTCAAACCGCTGCAGGAGAAGCAGGATTGGGCGGGGATGCTCACTTTACTCGAAGGAATCGCCCTCGCCCCTGGCAGTTATGACGAGGCCTTGATTTTGGATATGAAGGCCAAGTTGTACGCGACCACGAACCAACTCACGAAGGCCATCGGCCCGTGGGAAAAATCAATCGAGATTTCCGATAAACACGGTTATTTCTCAGAAAAACAGACCTTGGAGACGGTGTCGCTCCTCGCTCAGCTTTATGCTCAGGAGGGTTCGACCAGCAAAGTGCCCGCGCAGCAGCAGCAGTATTTCGGGAAGTCGATCACTTATTTCAAACGCTTCCTTGATAAAACGCCCAAGGCCAGCCCAGAGACGATGATGGCTTATGCCTCGATGCTCTACTATCGCGCTTCTGCGGACGTGAACAAGGTGGATCAAGCGCTCCTGAAGGAAGCTCGTGAGGTTGTCGACAAGGGACTGAAGAGTGCGATCAAGCCGAAGGACGGCTTTTACCAACTTTTGCTCACCCTCCAGCAGCAGCAGGGCGACCTCGCTGGTTCAGCGGAAGTTCTCGAGTTCTTGTTGAAGGGCTCGCCAGCCAAGAAGGACTTCTGGCAACTCCTGATGGCTTCATACCTTCAGCTATCGGAAAAGAGCCGAGAGAAGGACCCGGAGGCGGCCCGCGACTATCTGGTTCGTGCGATTGTGACCTGTGAGCGGGCGCAAGCGCTCGGTCACATGCAAACGCCCAAAGACAACATGAACTTGGTCTCGTTGTACCTGATGGGGAATCAATTTTCGAAGGGAACCGAGTTGCTTTACGCCGGAATGAAGTCGGGCAAAATCGATTCGGAGCCGGCGAACTGGCGGGTCTTGGGGCGTTATTACCTTGAGGCAGATATGAATCTTCAGGCGATTTCTGTTCTTCAAGAAGCCGCGAAACTCTTCCCTAAAAACGCCGAGATCGAGGTTCAAATCGCGCAGATTTTCCTGCAAATGGAGAAAACGCGTGATGCGTTGAAGCACGCCAAAAATGCGATCGCCAAGGGCAACTTTGAAACCACCAAGCCGTTTTCAGTTCACTACTTGGTTGCTTATACCGCGTACGATCTCGGGGAGATTGACGAAGCGAATGCCGCGATTCAGTCGGCGGAAAAGTTTCCGGAAGCGGCGAAAGATGCCCAATTACCTCGTTTGAAGAACGTCATCGTGGAAGCCATTAACGAAAGAGAAAACAAAGCCAAAGACGCTGCTAAAGCCAAGACTGCTCCGAAGAAAACTGCGAGTTCGCGCTAAGCCTTTACATTATTTCCCATGAAGAAAAGTTACTTATATTTTGTCGCCCCCGTCGCCGCCCTCTTAATATTTTTCTTTGGGCTCTATTGGAACGCCCACGGAAACTATGAAGCGCGGGAAGCGGCCAAGGTGAAGCAGGCCCGTGATATTAAGGTGGGTAAACTTGAGAAAGAGGCCAAGGACCGCGAGAAGGCAGTGGCGGCCGCGGTTGAAATGCAGGAGAAACGTCGCTCGGAGAAGAAGGCTCGCGACGAAAAAGATACTCGGGAAAAAGAAGAGCGCGAAAAGGCTCGGCAGGGACGTGACAAGGCCGGTCGCGACGCTGAGAAATTGGAGCAGCAGGTCAAGCGTTTGGAGAAAGAGGTTGAAGTGGAGAAGAAAGCTTTGGCCGAGTTCCAAGTCGTCCAGAAGAAGAATAGCGACGAAGAGAAGTTTCTGCAGCAGTACGTTCAAAAGGCCGAGAAAAATTCTCGGGATCTTACCGGTGTTTTAGAGCGGATTGCGGCGGCGGACAAGGCGGCGGAGGACGCGGCCCGTGCCGCCGCGGCCGCTGCCGCTGCCGCTGCCGCCGCCGCCAAGAAAAAATAACTTTTAACCTTCAAAATTTTCCCGATGAAAAAGTGGATGTATCTTATTTTCCCAGGTGTAATGCTCGCTGGCTTTTTGGTGTTCTTTACTTCGCACAAGGCGGCGGCCGAGGTGAAGGAGGCCAAGCATATCGCTCAAATAGCCAAGGATAAATCTGCGGCTGAAGAAAAGAAGCGAGCGGCGGAGGCTAAAGCGCGGGAGGACTCCCGGAAGCGGACCGAAGAGCGGGACGCGGAGGATAAGAAAAAAGAAGAGGAAAAGACGGCTCGCCAGGCGGCTGATGATAAAAAAGTTCGCGATGCGACCGCCGAGTATATGGGAAAGGCAGCGGTTGCGGGTGGTAAGGTCACGGCCCTCGACGCGGAACTTGCTCGTCTGCGCAAAGAGAAGGATGCGAGTAATCGGGCTGGCTTCGATTTCGCCAAAAAAGTTGAGTTGGCTCGAATTGCGCGACGGACTGCCGAACTAGAAATTCAGCGCATGACTGAAATGGTGGTCAAGCGGGCTTCCGATAGTTCGTTGACGCGCCCACCAGTTATTCCGGTGCTTCCTCCGGCGGGAGCCTGATCGGTTTTAATTGTTTTACAAAACCCCAGATTTAAATCTGGGGTTTTTTTGTGAGCGTGCGGCGGAGTTCGGCACTTCGGTGGCAAGAGGTGTGCGACGAGGCCATGCGTTAAGCCCGAGGCGAGCGGATCTGTGGTTTGCCGAAGGGCAAGCCGCCGATTGGTTGTCGGTCGCGGCCGATGCCCGCACAGGAGGTTTGTTGGGGCTATTGAACGTGCGTGCCGTTGGGCGAGGCTCACAATAATGCTGTCAGCAAGCGGAGCCTGTGATTCTACCTTTCTGTGCATCGTAGCTTTCTCCTCCTGGTGTTCGTTTTTTCGCATTGGTTGCCCTCTGGCGCGCGCGCGGGCGTGCTCGACTGGTTGTTTCCCAAGCATGACGTGCAGGTAATCACGGTGACTGATACGACCCCAGCGGGCGCTTTGCGTCGGCGAGCCTCGTCGGTCAACCCGGTTTATTACATTGCGGTTAATGCGGGCTTTCGTGAGGTGGGAGGAATGGTCGCGGGCGAAAAAGTGCCGGTGCAAGCGGAGGTTTTGAAGACGATTGCGAAGGTTTTAGGGAAGCAGGGTTATCTGCCGGCGACGACGGAGCACCCAGCCTCTTTGTTAATGTTGTGGACCTGGGGCACGATGAATACCGACCGGATGTATATGGGGGGGGATGATACAGAAGGGCGCCAAGTGAACCGGCGACAGTTGCTCCGCTTCATGGGGGCTTATAAACTCGGATTAATTTCAAAAGAGGGCAGCGCGTTGCAGGACGAACTGAGTTATGCAGGAATGATGTTTAAAGATGCACCCTCGGAGTTGATTTCGGATCTGGCCTCGGAGGATCTCTATATTGCGGCGATCGCGGCGTATGACCATGCGGCGGCGGTTCGTGGTCAGAAAGAGTTGTTATGGACTACGAAGATTAGTTGTCCCTCACGAGGTCTGTCGCTACCCGAAACGTTGCCGGTCATGCTCGCGCTAGCGGGTCCGAATATCGGTCGGGAAACCCTCAAGCCCGTTGTGGTGACCGCGATAGAAAAATTTAAAACGGAAGTGAGCGTAGGTGATCCGACGGTGGTCGAGTATTTAGAGAAAAACCCCGTGCCGCTGGTGGATGCGCCGGTGCCGGAATTGAAGAAGAGCGCGCCAGCGAAAGCAAAGTCGCGCTGATGATTGAGTTGGGTGGCAGCTGAAACCGGGGTGGGCTCCGGGCCGGGCAGCGCGTGGGGGCCCAGACCAGCTCTGGGGCTGGGCAGGACGCGGGCTTAGATTTTGTTGCGTTGAATTGTTGACGGAGGGGGGGGCGAGAACGGGCCAGCCCGTGCGGCGGGAATGATCGTTGCTTCGGGCTTGGCTTGGTGGGGGCGGGGTGAAAGGTTAATTTTTATGAGTCAGCCTTCCTCTTTTTTCGCGTGTATAATGGCCGGTGGTAGTGGCGAGCGTTTCTGGCCGATGAGCCGGGCGCAGACGCCTAAACATTTGCTGAAACTCCTGTCGGAACGAACGCTCGTTGAGGAGACGATCCGGCGCCTTGGCGAGGTGATCCCGCGGGATAATATTTTTGTTTTAACGAATAGTGTACAGTTGGCCGGGACGCGTGCGGCGCTGGCAGGTTTGGTGGCGCCAGAGCAGATTATCGCGGAACCGGCGAAACGTGACACCGCGCCTGCGGCGGCGCTGGCGACGGCGTTGGTCCGTGCGCGCGGTGGGGATCGCGCGGTGCTGGCGCTGCTGCCAGCCGATGCATTTATTGCGGACTCGAAAGGATTTTGTCGGCAGTTGGCGGCGGTGTTGCCGAGGGCGAGTGAGTCAGGTGCGATTTTGACGATTGCGATCAAGCCGGATCATGCGGCGACTGGATTCGGTTATTTAGAGATGGGGGAGGTGCAATTACGGGGCCCAGCGGGTGTGTTCAGGACGGTGAAGCGCTTTGTGGAGAAGCCAGATGGGGCGACGGCGCAGCGGTACTTGGACAGCGGGCAGTTCGCCTGGAATGCCGGTATGTTTTTTTGGCGGGTCGGGACTTTTTTGGAGGAGGCCGAATGGCAGGCGCCAGAGTTGGCGACGTTTGTCCGAGGGTTTCCGGTCGGTGTGGCGGAGGAGTATATCGCCGAAAAGTTCCCAGCTTTGCCAAAAATTTCGGTGGATTACGCGATTATGGAGAAGGCGCGGAAAGTGGAGACGTTATTGGCTGAATTCGATTGGGACGATGTGGGTTTGTGGACGGCCCTGCCGAAGCATTTACAGATTGATGGAAGCGGTAACGCGACCCGGGGTGCGGTCGTGGTGAGCGGGGCGGTTAATAATATCGTGTTGAGTAATGGACGCATGGTCGCTTTGTGCGGTGTGCGTGATCTTGTGGTGGTTGAGACTGCGGACGCGGTGCTGGTGTGCCACCGCGATGCGGTGCAGGATATTAAGCAAATTGTGCAGCAGTTACCGCCTGAGTTGCGGTAATGAGGCCGGGGCTGGGACGCGCGTTGGGTACGAGGATGCGCGGGAGGGTGAGGCCGGAGGAAGTTGCGGTAATGAGGCCGGGGCTGGGACGCGCGTTGGGACAGGGCTGGCCTGTCATTTGAGCGAGGCGTAGTTTGCGAGGATGCGTTCGCCGGTAAATCGGCGTGCTCTCGCGCGTGAGTGCGAAAAAAAGGCGGGTCGGAAGACCCGCCTTGAAGAGTTGCCTGAGAATAATGACGTTGTGCCGTCGGTTATTGCTTCGATGACTTGGAAGCCTTCTGGCGAGCTCCGTTATTGAGGATGCGCTTGCGGAGACGCAGGCTCTTGGGCGTAACCTCGACGAATTCGTCAGCCGCGATATACTCAATGGCACGTTCCAGCGAGAGCTTTGTCGCAGGCGTTAGACCGGCGGCAACTCCTTCGCCCTGGGAGCGGAAGTTGGTGAGTTTTTTCTCGCGGACGGCGTTACAAGCGATGTCTTCGTTGCGGGGATTTTCGCCGACGATCATGCCCTCGTAAACCTGTTCGCCAGGGCTGACGAAGAGCTTGCCGCGCTCTTGAACCATCACGAGCGCGTAGGAAGTGGTTTCACCGGCCTCGGTCGCGATGAGGGTTCCCGTGATGCGGGTGAGGACCTCGCCGGCAAAGGGACCGTATTCCTTGAAGAGATGGCTGAGCACGCCTCGGCCGCTGGTGGCGTTGACGACATCGATTTCCATACCGATCAGGCCGCGCGTGGTGATGTTTGCCTCGAGCATGGTGGAGTGCGGGTGCTTCTCCATATTTGTAAGCAGGCCTTTGCGGTTGGCGAGGTTCTGCATGATGGAACCGACGCACTCATCGGGAACCTCGATCCAGACGGTCTCGTAGGGTTCATGGCGCTTTCCGTCGACCATCTTTTCAATGACGGTCGGGCGGGAGACGAGCATTTCGAAACCTTCGCGCCGCATGGTCTCCACGAGGACGGCGACTTGCATGGCGCCGCGTGCCTTGACGTTAAAGATACCGGCTTTGTCGGTGTCCTCGATTTTAATTGAGACGTTGGTCTTGAGTTCGCGCATCAGGCGCTCGCGCAGTTGGCGGGACGTGACGAGTTTGCCCTCGAGGCCGACGAGTGGACCATCATTGACGCAGAACTGCATCTCGAGCGTCGGTGGGTCGATCTGGGTGAACGGCAGTGCGTGGCCGGCTTCGTCCGCGGTGAGCGTATCGCCGATATCAATGTCTTCGAAGCCCGAGAGGCCGACGATATTACCCGCGACGGCGGTGTCGGTTTCGCGGGTACCGAGGCCGGTGAATTCAAAGACCTTGGTGATCTTGGCGCGAACGCGTTTGCCATCTTCGTGGCGGACGATGAAGACGGCGTCGCCTACTTTGGCGAGGCCTCCAAGGATTTTCCCGACGGCGATACGACCCACGTAGTCGCTCCAGTCGATGTTAGAAACGAGCATATGAAATGGCTCGTTGGGCTTGGCGAAAGGAGGCGGGATGTGGTCGAGGATGGTTTGGAAGAGGGGGGACATGTCCTTCTTCTCTTCGCCAAGGTGATACATCATGTAGCCGTCGCGTCCGGAGCCGTAGACGACGGGGGCGTCAAACTGCTCCTCGGTGGCGTTGAGCTCCATAAGGAGCTCGAGGACCTTATCATACATTTTGGCGGGCTCGGCGTTATCGCGATCGATTTTGTTGATAACGATGACGACCTTGAGTCCGTGATGGAGGGCTTTGCGCAGAACGAAACGGGTTTGAGCCTGGGGCCCGTCATACGCGTCAATGACGAGGAGGACGCCATCAACCATCCGGAGGGCGCGTTCGACCTCGCCGCCGAAGTCGGCGTGGCCGGGGGTATCGACGATATTGATGATTTTGTCCTTCCAGTGAACGGACGTGTTCTTCGCCTTGATGGTGATACCCTTTTCCTTTTCGAGGTCCATGGAATCCATGGCGCGCTCTTCGACGCGTTCATTGGCGCGAAAGACGCCTCCCTCTTTGAGAAGCTTATCGACCAAGGTAGTTTTACCGTGGTCAACGTGGGCAATAATGGCGATATTACGGATGCTCTGGTTCATGATCGGACGCGTTCAGATGTTACAAAAAGAGTCTCAACGTGCCGACCGTGCCGACCGAAAGCAAGGCAAGGTTTTGGGGCCTCCCGAGGTTTTCCTAGTCTCGTTGGTTTTTCCGGGGGCCTCGATTTTGGCAAGAAGGGATGGAGCCCGCCCTCGGTGAGCGGTCAGATCAAGAAAGCGGTACGTGTGGCCGCCGCGGCGAACGGCTGGTTCCAGAGCATCCTTACGGTGTCTTCCGGTCGTCGGGACGATCAGGTCTCCTCAGAGAAGGAATTTCCGTTCTTTGAACCAGTAAAGGAGTTGATCGGCCCAAGGGGGCGCGGGCTTGGTCGCCGAGCCGAAACCGAGTCCGTGGGCGCCTTTTTCGTAAATGTGGAGTGAGCAAGGTACGCCGGCCTTCCGCAGAGCGGAGGCAAAAAGCAGGCTATTTTCGACTGGCACGGATTTATCCTCAGACGTGTGCCAAAGAAAGCAAGGAGAGGTTGCCGGCGTGACTTGGGTTTCGTTGGAGAGATTTTGGACGAGTCGGGCGGGGGGATTTTCGCCGAGTAAATTTTTACGGGAGCCGGTGTGAGTGAATTCGACGAAGCTGATGACGGGGTAGCAGAGGACGCCAAGATCTGGGCGAGAAGATTCGGCGTCGATGGGATCGGCCGGGTCCAAAGACGGACCCTCTGGACGAGCGGGATCGAAATGGGTGACGAGGGTGGCGGCAAGGTGTCCGCCGGCGGATGAGCCGATGACCCCGATGCGAGCCGGATCGAGGCCATCGCGCTTAGCGAAGGCGCGGAGCATACGCAAGGCGCGGGCCGCATCGTTGAGCATGGTGGGGTGCCGGTAACCATTGGAGCCGAGTCGATATTTTAAAACGTAGGCGGTGATCCCGCGAGCCGCGAACCACTCCGCGTAGCCAGTGCCCTCGTGTTCGGCGAGGCCGCCGTAGCCCCCGCCGGGTAAAATGAGCATCGTGGCCCCAGTTCGTTTTTCGGGTGCAACGAGAAAGGGTGTGAGCGTGGGGATATCTTGGGGGCGCTGGCCGAGGGCGCCGGGGGCGTCGCCGGTGTAGAGCCGGATGGGGCCGAGAATCTGTGCGTAGGGCACGATCGCAGGTCGAGTGGCCTCGGCTTTTTTTGTAGACTCGGCGGCAACAAGGGGGAGCGCGGGAGCTAAAATAAACACGCCGAGAAGGTAGGGGCGGGGAAATTTCATACGGTTACAGACGAGCGCGGGGCGGGGCGGAGCGCAATATTTCGATGGAAAAATCGGTGTGCAACCACTTGGGCGGACGGAAAATCGGAGGAGAGGGCGTCGAATGGGAGTGAACGCTGGACGCGGTCGCCAAAAGACGAGGGATGCTTCGCAAAGATGGCGGCGGGAGGGCGTCGCGAGATTACCACGACCGGTGGATATTCCCCTTGGGCGGAGGGAGGCGTCCGCGACGAGCCGATTTGAAGTTGGCATCTGGTTCGAGACGTGCCGAATTTTTCAAAGAGGTCCATCGGCGGCTGGATTTTTGAAAAGAGCGTGTCAGCGTTTTTCGCGCAGCTCGGAGATTGCCTCGCGCTGCGCGCATTGCGGTCTTGCGCAGCGGCGGTTGGTGGTGAAGATGGCCACGCTTGTTCCGTTCATTCTCTCAGCGTTTACCCTCTATATCCCTTATGAAATCTGCACTTAAATTGCTTAGTTTTTTGGCGGCGGCCACGGTGGTCGTAGCTGCTGAAAATATACCGCCGCAAGGTTTTACGACCTTGTTTAATGGAAAAGATCTTTCGGGCTGGTATGGCTGGGGAACCAAGAATCCCTCGGAGCTCTGGCAGATGACGCCGGCGCAGTTGGCGGAGTATAAAAAGAAATCTGTGGAAGGTGGCTTGCCGGTCGCCAAAGCGGGACCGGAGCACGTCAACGCGCACTGGAGCGTGGTGAAAGGGGAACTCGTCAATGATGGCAAAGGGCTTTATCTGACGACTGACAAAGACTACGGCGATTTTGAATTGATGGTGGAGTATAAGGCGCTGCCGGACGGGGATAGCGGGATTTATCTCCGGGGAATTCCCCAGATTCAGATTTGGGACACGACAAAAGGCGATCCCCGTGGGCTCGGTCAGGACAAAGGTTCGGGCGGGTTATGGAACAATAGCAAAGGCGCGCCGGGCAAGGATCCCTCGAAAAAGATGGACCGACCTTTTGGGGAGTGGAACCGTTTTAATATTCGGATGGTGGGTGAGCGGGTGACGGTAATTTTTAATGGTGAAAAAGTCGTGGACAACGCGGTGCTGGAAAATTTCTTTGCGAATCAGAAAGCTGGATACATCGCGTACGGGAAAGCGGGCGCGCCGGCCGATCCTAAAAAGGCGGCGAAGATCCCGAATGGTTTTATACGGGATCCGGCGTTTCCGCGCGGGCCGATTCAACTGCAGACGCACGGCAGCGAGATTCGTTGGCGCAACGTGTTTGTGCGCGAGATTGCGGCGGAGGAGGCCAATCGGCATCTGGCCAGCCAGGGTGGTACGACTGGATTTGAAGAGAAGGTCAACGGCAAGGACTTGAGCAACTGGCAAGGTGCGATCGCCAGCTATGAGATGAAAAATGGTTCGATTGTTTGCCGGCCGGGCAAAGGCGGCGATTTATTGACCAAGGATGAGTTTGAGAACGGGATTATCCGGGTTGAATTCAAGTTGCCGAAGGCGGGGAACAACGGGATCGCTCTGCGGACGCCTTTGGGCGGGCACTCGGCCTCGGATGGTCTCGAGATTCAGGTGATCGATAGCGATGGCTATAACGCGCAGCAGGCCGCGGCGGGGAAGAAGGGGCTCGAGCCTTACCAATACCATGGCTCCCTGTATCACTGTGTGGGCGCGAAGCATGGCTACTTGCGGCCGGTGGGAGAGTGGAATTTTGAGGAGATTGAAGTGCAGGGGCAACGGATCAAGGTCACCTTGAACGGCACGAAAATTTTAGATGTGGACATGGCGAGTTTGGATCGGAGTGAAATTAAAAATCCGCCGAAAGGGCTCGACCGGACAAAAGGGTTTATCGGTTTCGCGGGGCATAATGACCCGGTAGAGTTTCGCAGTTTCAAAGTTAAGAAAATGTAGGGCGACCGTGCCGAGCTGCGCCTTTGAAGGCGTGGCGGTACGTGCGTGGAAGGCGATGGCGAGGCTCGCTCAGTTGACTGAAGAGCGGGCCTCGTCGGCGTCGGTCTGCCGCGGAAAACGCCGGGGTCTTCCTCGCGGTCGGACATTTTTTCAGTTGAAGTGGGCTGAGCGGGTCGGCGAATAACAACGGGGATCTTCAACGGCGACGAGGGTGCGGGTCGGCTGGCTTGCGCCGACGCGGTGCGTGCCAATCTTCAATGTTAGCGTGTCGAAAACCTTATCACGTGGGGGCGTTTTCTCGTCAGCGCCGCACCGGTATCTCCGAGGTGGTCAGACGGATCTTCCTTTTCTCCCCGAACGGAATTTTGCGGGATCCGTTGGCGCTCATTTGGGAGGAGAAACGCGTCCGCGGCGGGGTTGGGTGAGGCGTCGTTTGACGGGTTTTTTTAGGGACAACTTTGGAGCCGGCAGCGGCG
>CAMDOF010000021.1 GCA_945903465.1 Opitutus sp. GAS368 | reverse complement strand
GTCGCGGCCGGCGCTCTTAAAAAACTTCAGCCCCATCGTGATCCAGCGGTGGCGCTCCTTTTCACTCTCCGGGATGTGGAGGAGTTCGGCGATATTTTCAGCCAGCACGTTGCCGATCCGCTGCTCCTCCAGCCCAAGCGCGAGGCGAGCATCTATGCTCTCCAGCCACCCGTTGGCCTCGCCGATTCCCTCGTTAATTACCTTCAGATACCCGTTGGCCTCGCCGAGGCCGTCGTTAATTTCCTTCAGATACCCGTTGGCGTAGGCCAGCAACCGGTTGCTCTTATCTTGCCGATCTGAGAGCCCCTCGATGCCGTCGGCGACCGCCACGAGGCCGTCGTTGATCCGGCCGAAGCCCACCTTCTGCGTTTCGTTGAGGTCATCGAGCGCCGCCAATTGCTCCCGGCTGGATCGCTCGATGAAGCCGCCGATGGAATCCGCCGTGTATTTCGCGATCGTCGCCTTGTTCAGGTAATTCAACCAGTGCTCGCGGGAGCGGGCGTCGTTACCGGCGTAGGGGTTGAAGTAGGTCAACTGCCGACTGTAACGTTCAAGCATGGTGCTGGGAGGTTTTGGCGTCCAAGCGCCCAAATCAAGCGCAATGCCAACGCATGCTTCCGGGTGCCCTTGAGTGTCACGTTGACGAGCGGTTTTTTGCCGGAGCCAGAGCTTCCCAGCTGTCAGAACCTTCACTCCGCTCCCGCAAACGCCCCCCAGCCCAGCGCCGGGTAACCGTTCACTTCCTCATAGTTTTCGTTGAGGAGATTCTCCACGCTAGCCTTCAGCGCGAGCCGCGCATTGAGCTGCCATGCTCCGTAAATCCGCACGACCGCGTAGTCCTCCGCGTCGAGCCGTCGAAACATCTTCGCGTCGACGTCACGCCGGTGCGCGGCAAACGCCCCCCCGCAAATCCAGTTTTCTAGCAATCTCATGCGCGCGGAATGGGTTGCGGATCACTCCGAGAAATGTAATCGAAACGGCGGCCCCCCTTCTGGCTTTCCTCTCGACGCCGACCGGTTTCCCGCGCTTGTGTCGTCGCGCTTCGGTCCGCGATGGCTCCGCAAGATTCCGAACAGGGTCACCCGAATTTTTTCTACCGCATATGGCTCCCCAAAATCCACCCGTGGACCGTCCGCCGAGTTTTCCGCCCCAGCCATGAAACGAAAAAATTCCGTCGCATCGCTCGGCACCTGGCTAGCTCTCGCCCTTGCGTCGGGCCCAAGCGGGCACGCGGCCCAATCCACGGCACTCGCTGCGGGGAACGGTTCCAACCAGGACGCCGGCAGCATCTCCGGCCGTGTCCAGAATGTGGCGACAGGGAAATACCTCATCAATGCGCGCGTCTCGGTCAAAGGCACCGCCCTGGTCGCGCAAACGGACGCGACGGGCACGTATCAGTTGGTTGATGTCCGCAGTGGCCCGGTCGTGCTCGCCGTGTTCTACACCGATATGGATGTCACGACGCTCACGGTGACGGTCCCCGCCGGAGGCCGCGTCGAGCAGGACGTCGATCTCACGAGCAAGGCGCGCTACGGCGCGACCCCGGACATCGTGAAACTCGATCCCTACGTGGTGCCCTCCGATCGCGAGACCGACATCCAGTCGCTCGCGATCAACGAACAACGCTTCGCACCGAACATCAAAAACGTCCTCGCGACCGACGCTCTCGGTAACGTCATGGGCAGCGATGTCGGCGAGTTCCTGAAGTTCATTCCGGGCCTCACGACCGAGACCGATAATGACCAGGTCTTCGCGATCCTTGTCCGCGGCATCCCGGGCGACAAAACGGGATTTACCACGGATGGCTCCCCGACCGCGAACGCGGGCACCGATACCGATCCTCGCCGCACCTTCAACATGAGCGGCCTCTCGCTCAGCACGATGTCGCGTATCGAAGTAACGAAAGTCCCCACGCCGTCGACGCCGGCCGATTCGTTGGGCGGCTCGATCAACATGATCAGCAAGAGCGCGTTCGAACGCCGCGACGCGGAGTTGCGTTATAGCCTCAACCTCGTCGGCAACAGCGAAAACCTCACGCTCAGGAAGACCCCGAACTCAATTGGCGATCACAAAACCCGGAAGATTCTTCCTGGATATGATCTCACCGCCACTCTGCCGATGGGGAAGAATTTTGGCGTGGTGCTGACCGCCAGCGAAAACAACAAGTTCAACGAGCAGCATATCGGGACGAGTAATTACACCAGCAACGCTGCGGGCACTGGCGCGTCGCTCAGCCGGCCTTATCTCCAACAATACACGTTGCAGGATGGTCCGCTGCACCAGACCCGGACGGCCACCAGCTTCAGGGCCGATTGGCGCGTGATCCCCCACGCCGTCCTGTCCCTCAGCGCGCAACACAATCGGGTGACCACTTTCAGCGGAAATCTAAACTGGAATTTTCTGGTCGGCACCAACGCGACACCGACCGTGGCCGGGGGCCAGGTCCTGAATTTCGGGGAGGATTTTGTCGTCGGCGCCACCGGCCGGGGTTCTGTCACGCAGCAGGTAAACGATCAGAGCAAACGGATCGACACCGACGGATTGAAGCTAGACTACCGTTTCGACAACGGTCGCTGGAAAATCGACGCAGGCGTCAGCGCCTCGGTTTCCTCCCGCTCGCTGCCCGACACCGTGGGCTTCGGCAACGTCCAGACCGCGCTGATCCCCACCGTGCGCGTTTCCTTGCTCGATATCACCCCCGAGGCGCCGGGTGACGTGCGAGTTTTCGACAACGCCAACCTGCCGATCACCATTTACGACATCGCGAACTACCGCGTCACGGGCGCCACCGTCACGAACTACGGCATCCGCACGACGACGAAATCTGCCAATCTCAGCCTGCGTCGGCGCTTAAATTTTTTCCCGTTCCCGACCTCGCTCCAGCTTGGCGGCTATCGCGGAATCGTCGCGGTCGACTCTCGACGGGGTAATCTCGCTTACACCTCCAACGGCACCGATGGAAATTCGGCGACCAACGACCCTGCCGCGGCCTATCAGATGCAGGTCTACGCGAATCAGGACTCACATTTCGGCTTCAAGAACGTGCCGTGGGCATCGGCCGATCGCGCTTGGAATGCGTGGAAGGCGACGCCGAGCCTCTTTTCCCAGACGACCGCTCAAGTCGTCGCCGCGGAAGTCGCGCGTATCACCGGCTCCGAATACATCCAGGAGACCGTGTCGGCCCTCTACGTGCAGGGCGAAGCTCGCTTCTTCAGCAATCGGTTGAACCTGCTCACAGGGGTGCGCTTTGAAAAAACTGAAGACGAAGGCGAAGGCGCCTTTTTCGACCCGACGGCGGTTTTCATGCGCAACGCGAACGGATCCTTTGCCCGCAACGCTGCCGGGGCCCGCATCCGGCGGCCGGAGGCCGGCACCGCCGGCTCGATGGAGGAGCTGCGTTTGACCCGCCGCGAACGCGGCTGCGAGGCCAGTCGCACCTACGACGGCTACTACCCGAGCCTTCATCTCACCTACCCTATCCGGGAGAACTTTCTGGCTCGTGCCGCCTATGCCCGCACGTATGGCCGTCCCAACTACAACGACATCCTCCCGAACGCGATCTTCAACGAGAACGATCTCAACGAGTCTGACTTCAACAACCCGGCGATCGTTCGCGGCACCATCACGGTGCGCAACCCGTCTCTCCGCCCGTGGTCGGCCAACAACTACGACCTGTCGCTCGAATACTACACGGCGCAGGGTGGCGTCGTGAGCGCAGGTGTGTTCCTGAAAAAAATCACCGACTTCTTTGGCAACGAAGTGCGCATCGCGACGCTGACCGATCTCGAGGAACTCGGACTCGACCCGCAATACGTGAACTGGAATCTCTCGACGAAGTTCAATTCCGGTGACGCCCAGGTCTCGGGCGCGGAAATTAATTTCCGTCAGTCTCTCCGGCAGCTCGGTCGTTGGGGCGGCTATTTCACCGTGTTTGCCAACGCCACGAAACTCCAGCTCGCCGGTAGCCGCGAAGCGGATCTCGTCGGTTTCATTGAGGAGAGTGGCAACTGGGGCGTGACGTTCAGTCGGAAGCAACTCGGGCTGACGGTGCGCTACAACTACCGCGGCTTGGAGCGCCGCGGTGCCCGCCCCGCTCTCGGCGCGGACGTGGTCGCCTTCTTCAAGGCGCGTTCGCGCATCGATCTCGAGGCCTCCTACCAATGGTCGAAGCGCCTCTCCCTGGCCGGCAGCGTCAGCAACCTCGCCAACACGCCCCAGACCCTCCTCGCCTACGGCGCGCAGACTCCCGGCTACGCTCGGGTGAATCGTTTCGCTGAATACGGCGTCGGCCTCGCCCTCGGCCTCCGCGGCACTTTTTGAACCTGGGCGTCTCGGTCGCCCCGCCCCGTCACGGCTCCCCTTTTTAACCATGCCCGCCCTCCTCTCCCCCTCCCTAAACCGCCGCGACTTCATCGCCCAAAGCACCGCCGGTGCGCTCGCGCTCGGCCTGACCGGCTCGGGCGCCTCACTCGCCGGGGCTGCAGCGCCCAAAGGCCCCGCCCCGAAAGCCTCTGCGCCGAAAGCCCCCGCTCCGCTCGGCCTTTGGCCACGCGCGATCGTGGACAAATGTTACATCTCGAACATCTGGGCCGACGGCAGTCACAACGGGTTTCCCGGCATCGCGCGCGTCGGTGACTATTACTACGTCACCTTCCGCCACGCAGCGACGCACGCGCAGGGACCGGCCGGGTCGGCCAAGATTTTCGTGATCCGTTCCGCGGCCACCGATCTCAAGAAATGGGCCAAGGTCGCCGAGTTCACCCACGAACACGATGCCCGCGACCCACTTGTTTTTAACAACAACGGCAAGGTGCAGGTGGTCTTTCACTCGAAGGAGGACTATTACACGCAGTCGGCGGACGGCCTCACGTGGAGCCCCCCCCAGGAGCTCGAAACGGAAATTCCCGAGCCAAATGCCGAGTTGAAAAAAATACTCACCTCGAATCGCCGCTGGCTCTTCCGCATTCGGCGGGGCCCGGACGGCGCGTTTTACAGCCTCGGCCGCTGCGGCATAGTTCCGCAGCAGGGCGCACCGGGCACGTTCGGGTTGATTCTGTTTCGATCCGAAGACGGCGTGAAATTCAAGGCAATGCACACGTATGGCGGAGGCCCGTCCGCCGGCATGGGCGCCGGTCGCGGCACCGGCCACGAGGCGGATGTGGCGTGGGGCGCCGACGGCTCGCTGGTCTGCGCGATTCGCGATTCCCGGCGCGACGGCGTGGTCGTGATCGGCCCGGCACCGCACGGCCCGTGGCGCGCGCTAGGCACCGGGACGATGACGTTTGGTGGCCCCGCGCTCCATCGCACGAAAAAGGGCGGCATGCTGGTCGCCGCTCGTCACGTGTCGCAACAGCCTTACGCGCTCGTGCGCGTCTCGACGGTGACGCCGGCCGGGGTCGACAACCCTTTCATCGTGCCGAGCGGCGGCGACTGCGCGTATCAAAGCTTTGCGGACGGCCCGGGCGACTCCGTCCTGCTCGCTTATTATTCTTCACATGAGCATCCACAGCTCAAGGGGGTGGGCATGAATCCCGCCAATATCTACCTCGCCCACCTCACGCTGCGGCACGAAGCGGCCACCTGAAACCCTCCCAGTCAGTCTGGTTTTTCCTTGGCTGCGCTCTCGTTTCAAGCGCGCTCACCGGTGCCGCGGCGACCGCCCGGCCTTAGAATGTGCTGTTCATCATCTCCGACGACCTCACGGCGACGGCGCTTTCCTGCTACGGGAACACGGTGGTGAAGACGCCGAACATCGACGCGCTCGCCGCCCGTGGCACGCGTTTCACGGGCGCCTATTGCCCGGGCACCTATTGCGGTCCGTCGCGCGCGTCGTTCATGTCCGGATACTATCCTCACGCCACCCGCGTGCTCGGCGACACCAGTCACCGCCCCGCGATCGGCGCTCGTCCGACGTGGTCGCAGCATTTCAAGATCGCCGGTTACTACACCGCACGCGTCAGCAAGATTTTTCACATGGGCGTGCCGGGCGGGGATCGAAGAGGGCGGCGATACCAAGAAGAGTAACCACTTCGACGGCGCCGACGATCCCGCATCGTGGACGGAAAAATTCAACAGCCCCGGTCCCGATTGGAAGGCTGCCGGCAAAGGCGAAACGCTCGAAGGAAATCCGGATCGGTTCATTTTGCACCAGCTACCCCCCATCCCGCGATGCCCCTCCCCGTAACCCCCTCCCCCCGCAAATCCAGTTTCCTGGCAAAAATTAGCCATTCCATCGCCTTTTCTGTCGTGCTCGACCGCAGCGGTTCCATGAGCGGCGATCCCTTGGCTGCGGCCCTACGTGCCGCCAAGACCGTCGTGCAGAATCTCCGCCGCGAGGATAACTTTTCCCTCATCCCCTTCGACGATGCCGCCGAGGTCGTGATCCCGATGGGGCCAGTGTCGAGCAAGCAAGTCGTAATCGACCGCATCGATCGCATTCAAACCGGCGGCAGCACCAATCTGACGGCCGGCTCGACGCTGGGTCGCGATGAATTGCGCAGCACGCCGGCCGGCACCGATCGCCGCCCGTTGCTCCTCACCGATGGCCTTCTTAACTTAAACCCCTCCCCCCCCGAAAATCCAGTTTCCTGGCAATTAATAATTTATATTTCCACCCGGGCCAAAATATCCTTACTCCTTCTCCTGATGAAATCCCCTGCTCTCACCCTCGCGTTTTCGATCCTCCTCGCTTCCTCCCTGACCTCACTTGGAGCGGAGCCAAAACTCAAGCCGCTCTTCAACGGCAAGGACCTCACTCACTTCAAGGCTGAAGGAGCGTCTGAATTCTGGAGCGTCGAGAAAGGGGTGCTGATCGGGCAAAACAATGCCGCGCAGAAGGGGCACTATCTTTGGACGGAAAAAGAGTATGGGGATTTCGTGATTGAATTCGACGTGCGTTGGAAAGGGACAACGGAGCGCGGCGTCGATACGGGGCTGGAAATGCGCAAGCCACACCTGCAACTTCAGCTCGGCATTTCCGGCAGCCTGCGGGTGGATATGTCGGGATCTTTTTACACGGGCGGCAAGCCCGCCTACCCCGAGGCCGGTCAGGCCAAAGACGCCAAAAAACTCATGAAGCCCGAGGGCGAGTGGAACACCTTCCGCATCCAGGCCAAGGGCAACACCTTCACCTGCTGGATCAACGGCGTGAAGGCATCCGAGTACACCGACGCCAAGTTCGCCGGCGCGGCCCCGCTTGGTCTCCAGATCCATGGCAGCGTGGTCATGAAGTGTGAGTATCGCAATATGAAGATCGCGGAACTCTGAGAGCCGGCGTGCCGGCCCCTTTGAACAAAGGGGCCTTGAGCGAAAACCCAAGGTTGCCCCTGTAACAACGGACCGCGAGCGGTGAACACCGCCGGCGGGCGCGTCATTAACCTTACGCCAAACCAAGAAAATCCGAGGCATTTCTCCAGGCGATTCGCTCGAGCTCAGCGGGGAAAAGTCGCTCGAAGTTTGCCAGCTTCACAAGCGAAGGCCCCACGTAATCGAAGGGCATGTGCGAACCAAATGCGAGCCCCTCGATGCCTAAGGTTTCGACCAGTCGAAGCGCGTCTTTTCGGTAGATGATTTGCAATCGCGCAAAATCAATGAGGCAGCGCCCCTTGAGCCCCGCCTCCACCAATTTTTCACCATCAAGCCCGAGCCAATTAACCAGGAGAAATTTTAAGTTCGGGTGGGCCCGCGCCGCCGCCAGCAGCGCCAACGGGGTCATATCCTCAGCGCGGTCCCAAGCGTGGCGCTGGCGCCGATCTTCCAAGCGCTGCCGCAAAACTACGGGGATTCCGTATGAGGCAATTTTCGCCAGAGCGCCGCGGCCGTCGCTATCATTCAAGGCGTAGCCGTGGTATTCCGGCATCAGAGCCACCGCCTTCACTCGCACGTTCACCACCGAATCGGCCAAGTCACGCTCCCAGCCAACGTACTTCGGATTTACCGTGGCAATCGGAATGAGGCGCTCTCGGTGCGGCGAGATTTCATCAAAAAACTCCTCGTCGCCACTCTGGGTATCCCGGTAAAAAATCGCGTGGAGAGATGAAACCAACGCTCGGTCAATTCCGTTGCGGTCCATGTGCGCCACCATCTTCGCGGCCGAGTTATGCCGCAGCCGGCGAAACGGATAGTGCCCGAGGCACGCGTTGACGTCGATAATCATGTTAGCCGCTGATCCAGCACGCGCTGCCAATTACGCCACAGGATGGCCTCTCTTTGCGCTGCCGTCAGGTCGGCGGAGAGAATCTTGCCCACGCAACCTTCCATGGTGCCATCGGTCGCAAACAAAACCCGGTCGGGGCCCACCGCCCGCACACACCGCCCAATCGTATCGTCATCGAGCCCACTGCCACTTGTGTCTAAATAAATCTGAGGACATTCACGAATCCCCCTAATGGCCCACTCCCAATCACCGCCCCCATTAACGTGCCCCAAGATCAACTGGAGGGTCGGATAGCGTCGCGCCAACGCGCAAAAATCAAGCGCGTCGGAAATACGTGGTTGCGCCGCGCGTGCCTTCGGGTCCGTCAGATGACCCGAATGCCCCAGCAACGGAATCCGATGCAGAAGACATTTTTCGGCGATCGGAAAAATTATCGGATCCGTAAAGTTATATTGGTTGTAGAGTTTTACGCCAATCATGCCAGCGGCGAGAGTCCGTTCGATTTCATCCAAAGCGGCCGCGCCGTTCCCCGGTTGCACAAAACAATAGCCACCGATACGGCCGGGGTGTCGCTTCATGGCGTCGAGCACCGAGTCGTTGGCATCCCGCACCACGTCGATATTCACCCGGACGCCGGCGGTTATGGGTCGGGAACAAAAGAGGCGCTCAATGCCAAGGTGGTCGGCGGCTTCAATGAGGTTATCGACTTCCGACCAGTCTGAAAGAGAGCGACGCCCCGCGAGAAACACATGATGATGCGCATCAAACTTCCGCAGCTGCCGCCAGTTAGCCGGCAACCCAATTGCCAGCCTGGAACTTTGAGCCTTCGGCGCCACCGTTTCGCCGCGTTCCGCTGCGCCCGCGCTCGCCAGCGCCATCAGGCCAAACCCACCGGATCTTCGCAGAAAGTCTCTTCGATTTTGAGGCATTTTAAATTGATGGAGCGGGAGGCCCGCACCGGCACCACGGGAGCTTCATCAAGCATTCCGTAAAATTCCGCTGCAAGTGAAAATCGAACTGCCCGGCGGGTCGCCAACCCGCCCATTCCCTTAACCGTCCTTAACGCAAAGATCCTACTGCGCGCGTTTCTGACCAGAGACGCCCCTCAACAGGAGGCCTGCCGACGAGGAGATCGCGCGGTCCACTCCGGCCGCGTTCGGTGAGATTTTTTTTCGACGACCGCCGCGCCCAGGCGCAGAAAACTCACTTCGAGTTCATGGCACGTAACGTTCTTTGAGCCGAGAGCGCTTACCGTGAGCCAGCGACTGGTCGCCGAGGCCACGCGGTGGAGTCGGGAGCGAGGCGCTTTCGACCGTTGGTAGGGGTGATCATTTCCGCGCCGTTGCGCGCGGGCATCCTGCCAGTAAGGATCGGCGCGCACCTTGGCGTACCGAACGGCGAAGCCGAAAAAGGCGTGCGCGCGCCCGACCCCGCCCAGCAAACCCCCGCGACATAGCGCGCGCTTATGGCCCGAAGCGCCCTCGCCCATGGCTTCGCCTTGGAGTGATCATCCGACAGGAAGCCCCACGATCAGCGCACCACGCCGCCGTGCCGGCGAGGGCCGCCAAGAAAAAAGGTGAAAAATAACGGGAAAAATCGTCCCGCCGCCCTGAGGGGGTGGAGCCCTCAGAAGGTAAACGTCGTCGTCAGCGCCATCTGGCGGGGAGTGCCGCGCGCCCAGTCAAGGACACCGCCACTGAGATTGGTCCGGATAGGCTCGAGCTCATGGTCGTCGAGGAGATTGCGAACATTCAACTGCGCGCGCCAACCTACTGTACGGCCACCCACGACGATCGTCTTGCCAACATAGCCGGCGAGCAGATCAAGCGCGAACTGGGCGGCCCCAAAGATCGGTTTGGTCACGTCGTCACCCGTGGCGCCACCCGGGAAGGCCCGCTGCTGAAATCCCAGCATCGTGTGATCGAGCCAACGAACACCGCCGCCCACGTGCCAACCCAGCAGCGGACCTGCCCTGAACCGATAGTTCGTGAACAGGCTGCCCCGCCACTCCCGCTGGCGAAAACGCGGTAGATTGTTGCGGAGTTGCTGGCGGAGAATTTCCGCCGCGATTTCCTGATCGTAGTATTGGTGGACAGTACGCGGATCGGTGTTGGCAATCGCCACCTTGTCCCAGCCGAGACCGCCGAATTGCTGCCACACTGGCAGACGGCGAGTGGACCAGAGGGCAAAATCGAGATCTTTATTGAAGACCCGAGTCCGTTGCTGACCACCCGCCACGCGCAGATCCCAGTTCCCCGTGACCCGCGCCACGAGGGTCAGGTCGATGCCCTTGCCAAGCTTGTCTTCCACCGAACGGTAAACGTTGCCCCGCACGACAGGATCGTAGCCATCGGCGGGAACGCTCGCTATGCCCGCGGGGCGATCCGTGCCGCGAAGCCGTTGCTCCATGACGGCCGCGGCGGTGCGGACGTTTTGCCCATCGCCAATCAAATTATGCTGATTCTCCTCATAGAAATTTACGCGCAGCGAAAGAGCATTTTGGCGAAGACCCAGAGTGAAGCCAAAATCGTGACCCTCACTGGCGATACCCGGAATCAGGCGATTATCTGGATCGAGAAAACCGGGCGGTAGCGCCGTGTTGTTTGAGCGACTGGCGAAGAGGGCAAGCCACGAGCGCACGTGCGCAACTCCGCCGTACGAATAGGTCGTGGTGCTGTCGTCCAACGCCGGCGTCAGCGCAAACGATGTACGCGCCAGCGGCACGAATAATCCCTGCTGATCGCCGGCCACAAGGCGGTCGCCGCGTGCAAGTGCCGAAGCATCGACCAGAAAACTCTTAAACTGATCGAGGCGACGACCGGCAAAAAGAATGAGGCGATCATCGATAAAAAAGCTCTGAAGGGAGAGCATACCTGTCTTGATTTCTTTACGGGAACCACCCGTCGCGGACGAGCGCCCGCCGGGGTGATCAAACATCGTGGCCTGAAAGGTCTCATTGCGCGACGTGTCCGTGAACGTCCACGGCCCAAACAACCGCGAATCACTGCCGCCAGCCCCGGGCAAAGCGCGAGCCGTGAAGCCACCGGCCGCAGGATCGAGGTAGAAGCGGGCGCGCAGCAGCCGGCTGTTGTTGAGCAAATCGCCCGTGGCGAACGAGGGATTCCCCACCATCATCGCGCGGGAAACCTGCGTGCGGTCTTCATCGGTTCGCCACGAAGCGAGGGCCGCCAGTCGATGGCGGCCGAAATCACGAGCGACGCGCGCGAAATGCTTTTTAAAGTTGAACTCATAGGAAGTCGTCCAGCGCAGCTCTTTGGTGAGATTGCGCACCTCCGTCCCACCGGGCGCCGTTTCAATAAAAAGTCGGCCGGCATTCGGGTTGAGGGCCATCTGGGGCGTAGCTGCGGTCCCCCCAGGGAGGTAACGGTTGGGATCGGCAAAAATATTAATCGACTCAACATTGTCGAACGGGCCGCCCAAGAGTTCGGTCACCGCTTCGTAATTGAAGCCGAGCTCAAAAAAAAGATCGTTGGTGAGCTTATGCTCCAGCGCACCGCGCAGCAGTTTTCCGTGCAGGTCATTCACGCGACCGCCAACGCGGACATCACGCGCGGTCGGAAAAATCGCCTCGTCAATGAGCGCCGCATCGCGGGTGTCGGCGGCGCCAGAGAGCTGGTGGGGACCCCGCGTGAGACCAGAGCCATTCCACACCAGCACCGCCGGGGCGCTCCCGCCGTAGGAATAGACCCGGAGGGCATTGGCGTTGCGGTTCAACAGAGGAAACGCCGTGGCCGTTAGCGAGGTATTGCCCGTCGCATTATCGTAGGTCGGGCGGCCAGCGGCGACCCACGGGCTCACGAAATCCTGCGCGATGTAGTTGCTCGCGTTGGACGCGCGCTGGTCGATTTTCTCGGCCCCGAGGCGCAGGGTAGTCTGCGGGGTGATCTTCCATGACAGGGCCCCAAACACGCGCAGCTGCCGGTTAAAGGCCGCCTCGACGCTGCCCTGGCTCGCGTTACTAACGGCGACAAGGCGAAAGGCCAATTTCTGGGGCAGGAGCACCCGGTTGACATCGAGCGTGGAGCGGAGGGAACCGTGGTTGTCGCCCCGGACACTGACCTCGTTGGCGGTCCGGAGCCGGGCCCGCTTGGTCGAGGTATCGATCGCGCCGCCGGCGTTACCAAGTCCGAAGAGGATCGACTGCGGGCCGTTCGCCAGGGTGATGCGCTCGACGTTGTAGAGCTCGCTGGGCAAATTCGTAGTGTAGAAATCAGCAGAGGTTGTGATGGCGTCGAAACCGCGGGCCCGACCGCTGGCGCGGGTCGTCGTGATACCGCCATTGGGCCCCGTGTTTTGATCGGTGATATTATTATTATTTGTGCTGAACGCCACGGACTCCTCGATGGTCGTCGCCCCGATGTCATTGATGAAATCGAGCGTCATTACATCGATCTGAGCCGCGATGTCTTTGAGCGGGGTATTGACGCGACTGCCAGCCAGCGAGCTGGTGGCGATATAGCCCTGCTCGGATGTTGCCGACGTGATGAACGGAGAAAGCGCGAGCACGTCTTCTCCGTCTGCCGACTTTACGGGCAACGCGGGCGCCGGCGCCGCGCTCTGCGCCGGTGTTGAACCAATGAGACCGAGGGCCACCAGCGTGAACGCGACGAGCGCAAATCGATGAAAGCCCATGGCGATGAGTTCCTGAGGTAAGATAATCTGCGCGGCGGATTCGGCGGCTCGAAAAAAAACGGCCCTACGGAGACGAACCTTTGGTGTTACCTGAGGGGCGATAAGTGGCGCCATGGTCAGCAGGAAGCGAACGATGCCAAGCGACGGCGGCCGCCGTGAGCCGGGCCGTCTCGGCCGGTTGCGCCGCGGCTAGGTTATTTTTCTCCGACGGGTCAACGGTGAGGTCGTAAAGCTCGGTGGCGGCGCCGTCATAAGTGCAAAGTAGTTTCCATCGCCCATCGCGCACGGCGAGGTCGGGAAGTTTCGCCACTCCGGCAAACGAGGCGCGGTCGGGCGGACGGCGGAAAAAGAGTGGTTGGCCGCGGGAGACTTCAGAACGACCAAGGAGCGTCTCACGCATCGAGCCGCCGTCGAAAGGGGTCCCCGCGGGGGCGCGGACTCCGACGATATCAAGAATCGTCGGCGCGACGTCGATGGTGGAAAAATGGGACGTCCGGTTTACCGCGCCAGTTTTTTTCGCGTTCGTAAAATGGGGTCCCCAGACAATGAGCGGCGAGCGGATGCCCCCTTCGTAGAGCATGCCCTTACTCCCACGAAAGGGCCCGGCCGAACCAGCGCCCACCTCGGGGCCGTTGTCGGAGCAAACGAGAATCAACGTGTTTTCGCGGAGGGCGTGATCGGCGCGGATGGCGTCGAAGAGCACGCCAAGTTGCGCATCCATCGTCGCGAGCACGGCATGGTAAAGCGTCCTTTTTGCAGCGTCCCCGCGAAGGGCGGCGCGCGGGAAAAACGGCGAATGGACGTCGTCGGGCCAAAGATTAACGAAGAACGGACGCCGAGCTGCCGCCGATTTCTTGATAAAAGCGAGCGCCGCCGCGGTATATGTGGCGGTAACTTCGGCACGATCCTGCTGCCTGATTTCGCCGCGGCCGAGCTTATCGGAACCCAAGGCGTGCAAGCGCGGGGGCTTGCCATCATGGGCGTCGAGGAGCGCAAGGACACGCGGGCCCAGGCCCTCGAAGTTGGTGAGTGATTCGTCGAAACCATACTCGGTAATGAGGGGCGCCTCGCCGACGTCGCGTTGGCCGCCCATGTGCCACTTTCCGAAATGTCCGGTAGCGTAGCCCGCGTCGTGCAGGAGGCGGGCCAGCATCGGGGCGCGCGGGTCGAGCCATTGGGCCATGCCGCGGGCGTTGTTTTCGGCGCGGTTATTCAGGAACGACGTGATACGCCAGCGCTGCGGATACTGCCCCGTTGAAAGGCCCACGCGCGACGGCGAGCAAATCGGCGAGGCCACGTAGAACTGTTCGAAGCGCAATCCTTCCGCCGCGAGGCGATCGATGTGCGGTGTCTTTACCGAGGTGTTGCCAAAACACGAGAAGTCCCCCCAACCCAAATCGTCGACCAGAACCATAATGATGTTGGGCTGCGCCGCCGTACCCGCGCGCGCCTGATCCAACCCTATTCCAAAAAAAACGAGGTACTTCAAACAACGCCACAAGGGACTCATACTCCGGAAACTGCCGAGAGGGGCGGTGCTTTGCCAATCCTAAAGGTGCCCCCGACCCGACGAATCGGCCCTGCCCGCGCAAGGCCACCGGCACCGGGCCGCACCCTCAGTCAACCGGCGTGAGCTCGATGTTCCGGTACCAGATTTCCGCCCCTTCAGTTTGAAAGAAAATTTTACCCTTGGTCACACTCAATCCCCACGCGCGATTCACGAGCTTGCCGTTGACGTAATACATCAGCGTATCGCCCTTGCAGATGATTTCACAGCGAGTCCATTCACCGAAGGGCGACTCCACGTCCTTCGCTCCGCGTACCCCGATCGTATCCGTCCACTTCGGGTCACGACCCGACCAGTTGTGCCGACCACCGTCCTTGTACTCCAGCTTCTCCCCCGCGGGCTTGAAGTATTTCTGCTTGCCGTCGATGAATCCCTCGCTGGTCAGCAACAAAGTAACGGGCTTACCCTCATCGTCTTTCTTGGTGGCATTGACCACCAAGATATCTCCCGTGCCGCCTTCAATGATCTGAAATTCATAAGACGTCATCCATGGGCCTGGTTCGTTCGGCCCGACGCAGTGCAGCAGCACCCCGGAATCGCGCGATTTACCAAGGCGCGTACCGTAGGTGGGACCACCCCATTTGTAATCAAACGTGAGGCGATAATTAGCATAGGCGGCCTTGGTCACGATACCGCCATAATACGCCGTGGCCCCCGCGCCACCCGAGACGCGCAGCATCCCATCCACAACGGTAAATATCCCAGGGTTCTCCTGCTTGGTCTGCACCGTGTAAGTATACCAGCCGGTGAGGTCGCGGCCGTTGAATAGCTTTACGGTGCGCGCGGCCGGAGCCGCGCTGACCGCCGCGATGAAGCTGAGCCCCAAGATCAAACTGATGATAGATTTCATAGGTAGGAATAAAAAAAGCGAAGCGACGTAAGGCCCATCCTGTTTCTCCCCGAACTCAAACGACCGACTGACTGGCAGGGATGGGGTGGAGAGGCGCCGCGGAAAAGCTCTAAGTACTCTCTACCAGTTGTCGAATCGAATTATTATCCGTAAATTATTTAGCACGGGCGGCGGTGCTCGCCTGACCGCGTCGCCCTGAGCGAGTCGATCCGCGTCCGAACGCCGATCTGCCAATGAGTTCACCCCAACTCAGGCGGGACCAGAGCGCACCCGCCAGACGAGACTCCCGGCAGACTAATGCGACTCCGTAAAACTCGTCAGCGAATGCCACTCGAGCACCTCCTGCACCAGCGCCCGTTCCGTGTGGAGGACGATCCGCTCGAGGCTGTTCCATGTCTGTGAAAAGGTCAGTTGCTGCCGGCTGTCGTGCAGGATCACTTGCATCTCCCGATAACGCGCTACTCGCCGTTGCAGGTCGTTGATCGAGATCAGTGAAATCAGCGATGCCGCGATGACCGGCAATGCGATCGGCAAGAAATGAAACCCGAGCGAAACCAGAGGCTTCGGCACCGCGAAGTGGAGCGTTTCATGCAGCCCATAAAACAGGGTGAAAGCGACCGCCAACAGCGTCGCAATCCAAAAACCCAGCTTGAGCCGGCCCAGCAAGGGCAGCGCCCGTGCCTCTTGCTTGCGGTAGTAAGCCCGCTGGTCGTCAACGCGCTTCTCTAAATAAATCCGGCGGAAATCTTCCATGGCGACAGGCTGGGCGCTGGCCGAGCGGCTATGCAGAATCGAGAGCGAACGGGTCAGCGCACGGACACCCGCGAGATCCAAATCCGCGAAAAGCGGGGAGGCCTTGGGTAACCCCCAAGTCGATAAAGCCGAGCGGCAAAATTCCGCCGCCAACCGACAACGCACCCAGCTATGCTGCGAGTGGTGGTGGCGCCGGAGCAAAATCGCCACGCCCAGCGCGCCGACCAGACAGAGGAGCTTTAACCACGGTACCAGTATGAAATGCCACTCGAAAGCGAGGGACGCGGCCGCCACCAACGTGGCGAGGACGTGCAGCGCCACCGTCAAGACCACCAAGCGCCGGACGTGAGGGGCGCCGTGGCTAGCGGCAAAATCACACTTCTGCTGAAAATTAAAAATAAAGCTCGGGGCCTTGAATGGATTATCTCCCCAGCCGCTGGAAGCCGCCGGCAAGCGGTTGAGATTCGCCAGAATGCGATCCGCGCGTCCAAAGCGCTCCCAGTATTCACGACGGACTTCGCCGGTCGTCGAATCGATGAGGATGATCGGCTTGCCCAAGGCTCGAGCGTAGGCGACGACATCGGCGGTCCCGCCCTTACCCTTGGCCGGCAGGCCATCCCAGACCGCCATCAGTACATCCGCGCCGTTCACCGTCTCCATGCCACAATCAAGGTAAGCATCATCGCGGCTGCCATTCTCCGTGATCACTCGGACGAGCTCCGCATCAACCAACAATCGCTCGACCGCCACCCAATCTTCCGCCGTGAAATCTCGCTCAAATTCCGCCTTGGGCAGCGGTAAAATGGCATGCCAAGAGAGCCCGAGACGGCGCGCCTCCTCCACAAAAATCTGATCGCTACCCGCGGCGACCGAGGCCAGCGCCAACCACTCGCCCACCCGCTCGGCGCGCAGCGCGGCCAAGGTCTCGCCAATCACTCGTTGCACCGCCGCCGGATTCGCGACCACGCGGTGCCCTGAAAAACCAATCACATGAAAAACAGGTAACGAGGATTCGCTCATTGGGCAGAAAAGCATCGCAAGCGGCACGCCGGTGCGGGTCAACGGCGAAGCACGCGGCCCGGCCAAAACCATCCGCCCGCCTCAGTCCGGTCCGCTCAAGGCAACGACACCACCCCAGAGGCCACCCAGCCGGCTCATGGCCGCGCACTGGGGCCACCGCGGGGCGACTCCATCGACCGCACCAAAATTTCCCCCGCCTTGGACGCATCAAACGACCGATCCCATTTCGCGACCACCAGCGTCGCGACGGCGTTGCCGATGAAATTAGTAATCGCCCGCGCCTCCGACATGAAACGGTCCACCCCGAGAATCAGCACCATCCCGCGCACGTCGATCTTGCCCGTCGCCGCCAAGGTCGCCGCCAGCACAATGAAACCACTGCCGGTCACACCCGCAGCTCCCTTTGACGTCACCAGTAACACTCCGAGTAACCCAATCTGCTCGGACAGGCTTAAGCTGACATCCGTCGCCTGCGCCACAAAGAGCGCCGCCATCGTCAAGTAGATGCACGTGCCGTCCAAGTTGAATGAATACCCCGCCGGCACCACAATACCCACGACAGGCCGCGCGCACCCGATCTTTTCCATTTTCTCCATCAACCCCGGCAGCGCCGACTCCGACGATGATGTCCCCAGGACCAGCAAGAGTTCCTCGCGCAGGTAACGGATGATTTTCCAAAGGCCAAATCCCGCCACTCGGGCAATCCCACCCAAAACGACGATGATAAAAGTTGCACAGGTCAGGTAAACGCAGGCGAGGAGGAGTCCGAGCTGGGCGAGCTTGCCCACCCCGTATTCCCCAATCGTAAACGCCATCGCCCCGGCCGCGGCGAGCGGCGCGGCCTTGGTGACGATACTCACTATACCAAAAAAAACTCGCGCGATCTCGTGCAGCAAGTTGAGAACCGGCCGCCCGTGGTCCCCGAGCTTGCCCAAGGCGAGCCCGAATAAAATAGCGAGCAGCAGAACTTGGAGGATCTCCCCCTCGGCAAAGGCGCTGACAAAGGTCTTCGGGATAATGTGCATCACGAACTCCAGCGTCCCCATCTGCTTCGCCGCCCCCGTGTATTTGGCGAGGCCACCCGCCTCGAGTTTCGTCGGATCAGCGTGAAAACCCGCGCCAGGCGTCAGCGTATTCGCCACCACCAGCCCGATCACCAAGGCGAGCGTGGTGACAATTTCAAAATACAAAAGCGCTTTGGCCCCCACTCGACCAATCTTCTTCAAATCCCCCATCCCGGCCAAACCCACGACCACCGTTGTAAAAATGATGGGCGCAATGAGCATCTTGACGAGACCCACAAACCCATCACCCAGCGGGCGGAGCAAGACACCCCACTCCGGTTTTACGTAGCCCAGCAGACCGCCTATCGCAATGCCGACGAGCACTTGTAAATATAACGTGTTGCGCTGAGAGGCCGCCGGCGCGGGCTTCAGCGGGGGCGTACCTGCAGGCGCAGTAGGGGCGGAGGACATCGATGGAAACCTTGGGCCGCCGCGGTCACGGCGTCAAAGGAACTTCAAGCAAATCCTCGAACTTTTGTCACCGAGGCCGCGTGCTTGGCCAACCGTGAGCTCATCCAGCCGCAAGGGGGACCGCCCGCTGCTTCCCCACGCCACGTCATCGGCCCTCTAGCGAAGGGAGCCGGCGGGCCAGCTTTTCTCTCAGTCTCGATCAAGCCCAGCGGTCGCCTCGTCGTCTCGATGCGGATTCGGACCCGGAGTCGCCTGCACGATAATCGGCGGAACGGAACGAGCCAACGGGGTGGTCTCAATGCGGATTCGGACCCGGAGTCGCCTGCACGATAATCGGCGGAACGGAACGAGCCAACGGGGTCGTCTCGATGCGGATTCGGAACCGGAGTCGCCTGCACGGCTCCAGCCGCTTGCAGCCGCCTCAAATCCGGCCCACCCGTTGGTTTCCCGGTATTTTACCTTGAACGCACCCGACCGGCCCGCCCTGCGCACCGGCGGCGCGCACACGATCGTCGTCTCTTTTTAGAATATCGACGAGGCCGAGCCACCCTTGACGCCGCGCGCATCTCCCGAGCGATGGGCCGAAACCCTCGCTCACTTCCGCGCCCGCCGGGTCATCACCGGGTCCGATGAGCGCACGTGGCCCGCGCGCAAATCTCGATTCAGATTTCCGAAGCCGAGCCCCTCAAAGACGTTGCGCCCGCCGCCCACTCCCGCTTGCCTTCCGATCCCTCCTGACTGCCTCGCAGTCGCCTCGCACTCAGCTTCGCCTCTCTCACCTTGACGCTTCCCCTGCTCCCTCGCGATTACCACCGCTCCCACTTGCCGCCCATTCCCTCCCTTTCCCACTCGCGCCGCAGACATATCGTTTGAAACCCAACGACGCGCGCCACGTCTTCTCACTTCCCTCCTAGCGTTCTCCTTCCGCCCTTTTCTCCCTATGCATTCCGAACCAGAGCCGCTCGACCACTTGGATTTTGCCGCCGAACAACCTTGCCAAGGCATCTCGACGAATATCGAGGATTACTTTCTCACCCGCCGGCAATTACTCAGCCGCATGGGTATGGGCCTCGGCGCCCTCTCACTGGCGAACATCATCGATCCACTCCGCCTCGTCGGGGCCGACGCGCCCGGCAAAATCGGCGCCGGCCCCTTGGTCCCGCGCGCACCTCACTTTGCCGGTAAAGCCAAATCAATCATCCATATTTTTGCCCAAGGCGCGCCATCCCACATCGACACGTGGGATCCCAAACCCGCACTCACCCGTATGAGCGGCAAGGCCCTTCCCGGCGGCGATATCGGGCTGGGCTCCCCTTTTACTTTTTCCAAATACGGCCAAAGCGGCCTCGAAGTGAGCGAGGTCTTCGCTAAAACCGCCGCCCACGCCGATGATTTAGCTGTCATCCGGTCGATGTGGACCGATATTCCCGCGCACGAAGTCGCCACCGTTTTTATGAATACGGGATCGCTGCGGATCGCGAAGCCCAGCCTCGGCTCGTGGCTGATTTATGGGCTCGGTACCGAGAATCAAAATCTGCCCGGCTTTATCGCCTTACGCGGCGGCGGCTTGCCCTTGGGCGGCGCGTCCAATTACCAATCCGCCTTTCTCCCCGGCGTTTATCAGGGCACCAGTATCAATACCCTCGCCCCGTCCGTCCCGCAGATGATTCAAAACATCCGCAACACCTACGTCTCGAAAGCAGAACAGCGGCGGCAAATGGATTTCGTTCACCAGTTAAACCAGATTCACGCCCAGAATCTGCAACGCGACGCCGCCCTCGAGACGCGACTCGAGAGCTACGAGATCGCCTTCCGGATGCAGGCCGAGTCGCTCGACGCGTTTGATATAAATAAAGAATCCGAGGAGGTCCGCACCGCCTACGGCAAAAGCGAGCAAGGCAAACAACTGCTCATTGCCCGCCGCCTCATCGAGCGGGGCGTCCGCGTCGTCCAAGTTTGGCATAATGGCTGGGACCATCACCAACAATTACAAACCCGCCTCCGGCAAAAAGCGGGCGAGATCGATCAGCCTCTGGCGGCATTGCTTCACGACTTGAAGCAGCGCGGCCTGCTTGAATCGACTCTCGTCGTCTGGGGCGGCGAGTTCGGCCGCAAGTCCACGCGAGATCGCAACGGGTACGAAGACCCCGGTCGCGATCACAACGCCAAGGCTTTCTCGGTCGTCATGGCCGGCGGCGGCGTCAAAGGTGGCACCGTCCACGGCGCCACCGATGAATTCGGCTCAGCCGCTGTCACCGACAAGGTCCACCCGCACGATCTCCATGCCACCATGCTCCACTGCATGGGCCTTGATCATACCAAACTCACTTACCGCTTTAACGGCCGCGACTTTCGGCTGACCGATGTCGCCGGCCAAGTGGTGAAACCCATTCTCGCCTAAACGATCATGCGCGCCCTTTCCCTCCGGTCGAGCACCGCGTTCCTCGCCATCTGCGCACTCGCCTCAGCCCTGCGCGCCGCCCCGCCCGCGGCCCCCACCATCACCGCCGGCGACCTCGCGTTTTTCGAGACCAAGATTCGCCCACTGCTCATCGATCGATGCTATCAATGCCACAGCAAGGAGGCCGACAAAGTCCGCGGCGGTCTCCTCCTCGATTCCCGCGAGGCCCTGATCCACGGCGGCAATACCGGCTCCGCGGTCGTGCCGGGCAAGCCCAACGAATCGCTTTTAATTAAGGCCGTCCGCTATGCGGACGAAGACCTGCAGATGCCCCCCAAGGGCGAGAAACTATCCGACCAACAAATCGCCGATCTCACCGAGTGGGTCCGCCGGGGCGCACCCGATCCACGCACACTCGTCGCCAAGGGCAGTTCCCCAGCTTACGGCGGCGTCGGCAAAAACCACTGGGCTTTCCAACCCGTCAAGAAACCTACGTTACCCACCGTCCAAAATCCCTCCTGGATCAAAAATCCCGTTGATCACTTCGTCCTCGCCAAGCTCGAAGCCAACGGAATGACCCCTAATTCCCCCGCCGAAAAGACCGCACTCATTCGCCGCGTCTATTTCGACTTGATCGGCCTCCCTCCCCACCCCGCGGAGGTGCAAACATTCGTCCGCGACACCTCTCCCGATGCCTACACCAAGCTCGTCGACAAACTCCTCGCCACCCCCCAATACGGCGAGCACTGGGGCCGCTACTGGCTCGATATCGCTCGCTACTCCGACAGCAAGGGCGACGCCAAGGGGCAGGAAGATCTCCGCTATCCCCACGCGTGGACCTATCGCGACTGGGTGATTGACGCCTTCAACGCCGACCTGCCCTACGACAAATTCATCATCGCGCAACTCGCCGGCGATTACTACGCGCGCTACCTTGAAAAACAGCCGAAGCCGAAAAACACCTCGCTCCCGACCCGTCCACCCGCCAAGGCCAAGCTGGAAGTCACCGGCGAACCTGTCGTTGAAATGGCCAAGGTCGAAGTCGTCGCCGACCGCGATCCCGGCTTCCGTCGAATGATGGCCGCCGAGGGCTTCCTCACCTTGGGCAACCAGTTTAACGGCCGCAAAGACGATATCATCGGCGATCAGATCGATGTCACCACGAAGGCTTTTCTCGGGCTCACCGTCGCTTGCGCCCGTTGTCACGATCACAAATTCGACCCGATCCCCACCAAAGATTATTACTCCCTCTACGGCGTCTTCGCCAATAGCCGTCAACCCGTCCAGCTCCCCACCCTGCAAGCCAATCCACCGCAGACCCCCTTCTTGCTCGACTATCTCGCGAAGTCCGCCGCGCTCGATAAACGCGAGTCCGATTTAAAAAAGGAACGCGACGAGTTTCAACAGGCCGTCCGCGTCGCTGGGGGCAAGAGCAAGGCCACGGCCAAAGCCGCCGTCGCCAAAGTTGATCCTGCAAAACGCCAGCAACTGCAGCGCGCCGACCGTGAACTGTCTCGGGACCGCAACAGCCTGGAAGCTGAACACCCCGGCGCGCCCGCCCGCGCCAACTCGCTCATCGATGTGCCGCGCTCCGTCGACTATCCCGTACTTCTCCGAGGCGAAGTCGCCAACAAGGGCGAGATGGTGCCCCGCCGTTTCCTCGAAATCCTCTCCCTCAATCCCAAAAAACGGGTGGAGTGGCACGACGGCTCCGGCCGTTGGCAACTCGCTTTGGCGATCGCTGATCCCAAGAACCCGCTCACCGCGCGCGTCATGGTCAACCGCCTGTGGCAAAAGCACTGGGGCTCCGGCTTGGTCGCGACCCCCGACGATCTGGGCAACATGTCCGCGCCGCCCACCCATCCAGAACTCCTCGACTGGCTCGCCGCGACTTTCGTTGAGAATAAGTGGTCCATCAAATCCCTCCATCGGATCATTTTATTGAGCGCCGCCTATCAGCAGAGCGGGGCCAACCAACCCGCTTTTGCCGAAAAAGATCCTAACAACCAACTCCTCTGGCGCTTCAATTTGCGGCGGCTGGCTTTCGAGGAGTTGCACGACTCACTCCTCGCGGTCTCCGGCGAACTCAACCTCAAGTACGGCGGTCGTCCCGTGGATATTGGCACGACCCAATTTGCCAAACGCCGCGCGGTCTACACTTTAATTGATCGGGGTAATCCGCCTGAGTTACTCACCCAGTTTGATTTTCCTAGCCCCGACGTCGCGTCTGGCCGCCGCTACGAAACCCTCGTTCCCCAGCAGGCTCTGTTCCTGATGAATAGCCCGATGGTCATCGAGACCGCCCGAAAGTTGGTCGATCGGCCCACTTTCGCGGAACTCAAATCCGACGAGGAACGCGTCACCTTGCTTTATCTCGCCATCTACCAGCGCTGGCCCACTAAACCAGAAGTAGCCCTCGGCCTACGCTACGTCACCGAGAACCCCACCGGTACGGCCCTCGCCCTTTCCTCCGATAGCGCCCGCGCCAAAATCACCGCCCGCGACGCACTACCCCCTCCCAAAAAAGAACAGAACGCGAAGAAAAAGGGCCGCTATTCCGTCGACGTGGGCGGTGTCTACGACGCCAAGCCACTTGATGCCTGGACCAAACTAGCCCACGCCCTCTTTCAAGCCAACGAGGCCATCTTTTATAACTAAAGGATCGCGCCGCAACCACGCGGCGGCGCGGCGCGACGAGCACCTCCACGAGCGGCCCGCACCACCCGCGCCCAGGGCCATTCGCCAGCCGGCGGGGTTCACGAGAATGAGTACGTTCCGAAACCGGTAAATTCCTGAGAATCTCACGCTGCGCATCGCCGCCCCACCTCACGGCACTTCCCGCGATTCCCCACCCACCCGATCCATCGGGCTCGGCACCCACAAGCTTGCCGCGCACGCGCGTGCCGCCACGCTAGCGGGGTGTCTCTTACGGAAAAATTACAACTCACCGTCGACGACCTCGCGATCCTCGAGGATCCTCAGGAAAGGCTCGGGGCGATCGTGGACCGGGCCAAACGCATTCCGCCCTTACCCACGAGCGAACGCCTGGAGGAAACCCGTGTGCGCGGCTGCGTTTCCGTCGTCTGGCTCGTCGGAGAAATTCGCGACGGACGCTGCCACTTCCGGGCTGATGCCGAATCTCCGCTCGTGCGCGGGCTCATGATATTTCTTTGCGAATTCTTCAGCGGGGCGCCGTCCGACGAAATCGCCGCCACCCCCCTCGATCCGCTCGCCGCCCTCGATCTCACCCGCAACCTCTCCCCCACCCGCCGCCACGGTCTCGCCAGCGCCCTCGCCACAATTCGCGCCTTCGCCACCACGCACTCCTCCTAACCCTCCCATCCCCGCACCCACTCAGCCCTCCCCGCAAAAACCGGCCCGACCCACTTCGTTTTCGTGACTCCCTACCACGACGCTCATCTTCATTTTCATTTTGCCGAACTGCATCCTCACCATGCAGTCATCGCGGCTGATCTCGAGCGCATTGGACTCCAACACAGTGTGGTCAACGGAACCCATGAAGACGAATGGCCCCTCATCGCCGAACTCGCGCAGAAATACTCGTGGCTCTTGCCGAGCTATGGCGTCCACCCTTGGGATTGCGGACAGCGTTCCCCCCACTGGCAACAACGCCTCCGCCACGCCATCGCCACCGATCCACGCGCCGGCGTCGGCGAAATCGGCCTCGATCGCTGGATCATCGATGGTATCCGTCCCGACGATCCGCGCATCGCCGGTCTCCGGGTCGCCCCGCTCTCCGAGCAAATCGAGGTCTTCGCCTGGCAGATCGCCCTTGCGGCCGAATTCAATCGCGCTGCCTCTATCCACGCGACCCAAGCCTACGGCGCTGTCCTCGAGGCGTTGCGCACCGCCCCCCGTCTACCCGCCCGCGGTTTCCTTATGCACGGCTACGCCGGACCCGTTGAACTCATTCCGGCCTTCGCGGACCTCGGCGCTTACTTCTCGTTCAACCTCGAACTCCTCACCCCGCGTCGGAGCGCCCGTGCCACGTTGTTTACCCAGATTCCGACCAACCGCCTGCTCGTCGAAACCGACGCCCCCGTCAAAGCACCCGCCCCGGCCCTCAACCGCTTTCCGCTCGGCCAGGCCTCCGACGGGACCACCCTCAATCATCCCGCCAACATCACCGTCGCCTACGACGCACTCGCCACGCTCCGCCACATGCCTCTCGAGCAACTCGCCCAGGTCGTCACTGAAAATTTTCAACGTTTGTTCGTTAACCTGCCCGCCTGAGTCCTCGCGCTAGCTTTTCGTCAGCGCGCGCACCACCTCACCCGCCGCCACCAAGCCGAAAACTCCCGTGACAAAAACCGCCGACCCAAAGCCGGTTGCGCAATCCAGCTTCAGATTACTGCCAGGCTCCGCCTGAAGCGCACAGGTCCCATCCGCCCAAGGGAAAACCGGCGGCTCACTCGACCAGACACAAGGCACCCCCATTCGCGTGATCCCGCGCTGCGCTCCCGAGGAAAAGCCGTGCTCGCGCCGTAACTTTTTCCGCACTTGCCGCAATAATTCGTCCCCCGCTTCACCAATATCTCCCGCCTGCACCCGCGTCGCATCCCGCCGCCCCCCCGCCGCGCCGATTGTCAACACGGGTAATCCGCGCTGGCGGCAGCCGGCAATCAAGAGGGCCTTGTGCGTCATGCCATCAATGGCATCGATCACAAAATCAAACGGTGGCGCCAGCAACCGGGCCGCCGACGACGCCGTAAAAAATTCCGAGATCAACGTGACGCGACAGGCCGGATTGATGAGACCCACCCGCTCTGCCAGCACGACAATCTTCGGCCGCCCAATCTGCCCATCGAGCGCCGGTAACTGCCGGTTCACGTTGGTCACGCAGACATCGTCCAAATCAATCAGCGTGATCGCCCCAACCCCGCTCCGCGCGAGTCCCTCAACCGTCCAAGAACCGACGCCTCCCACCCCCACCACCGCCACATGCGCCGCCCGCAATCGCGCGAGCGCCGCCACGCCCCAGAGGCGCCCCACCGCCCCGAATCGATCATTATAATCTTCAACCATCGGATCCGTTATCTTCAAATCGTGCACCCGCCCGCCACCCGTTGCTGCCCCCGTGCCCCGCCGACGAGGTCAGCAAACCTGCACCGCACGGCGCCCCATCGGCGCAGCGGAGAACCCTCCGCCAACCTCGGCCTGTTTTCAGAGCGGTGCCAACCTGCGCCACGCGGAGAACTTTTGTAAACTTTCATAGGCCTGCGAGGCTAGTAAACCGATCTACCCGCGCAAGTCTCACCAACGAGGGGATTCCGCCAACCAACGTAATCGATCGACCCGCACCCTCACCGCATCGCATCGCGCGCTCCCACTGGCCTTGTCATCACGATCGGCCTCTCACGATCTTGGGCGCGCTTACTTAATACCCAATAATTTCTTCACCATGCCTTCGAGCTGATTTTGCGGGAGATCCGGTTGCAACTTGCCGACGGGGCTTCCCTGAATCGTCGTCTGCAAGATCCCTTTTTGATCGAAAACAAAAAGGCGCGGCACGCTGTAAACGTTCAGTTTGGGGCTGAAATCGTTCTTCGCCTGCTTGCCATCAAAATAAACCGGAAAGGGGATGCGCGCGTCTTTCACCGCCTTCACTAACTTCTCGCGGTCTTCTTCCCTGTCGTAAGAAACCGTCACCACCTCAAACCCTTTCTTCCGATAATCCGATTGGATCTGCTTCAGCGACTCAAAGCGGTCAACCGAGCCCTTGTTCGTACTGCTCCAGAAATACAACGCCACCACCTTGCCACGCAGTTGTTCAAAATCGACGGCTTTGCCGTCCAATGCCGTAAATTTCAGCGCGTAGGGAACTTTCTTAACTTCAAAGATATTGAGTTCCTCCCGCGCCATGTCTTTGACCGATTTCTCTGCATGATTCAGCAACTGATTCAGCTGCTTCTCCGCATTGGCCGCCGCCGGCCCGAGCGCGGTTAGGTGCACGTACGAGCGTTCACGTTCCGCGAGAAACCGCGCTCCTCCGGGGCTCTCCGCGAGCGCGTCAATCTTCTCACGCAATACTCCCATATTTTCCCGGCTGGAAAGCTCGCGCGCCTCAAAATCGGCGATGGCTGCATCGACCGCCACGAGCGCCGTCTTGGCATTGTCCGTGACGCCGTCCTTGTACTTGGCATTCGTTATATCGAGCTTGAGAAACGAAAGGTACGAGGTCCGCGCCGCCGCTTGTTTCCGATCGATCACCGTGGCATAAAACGCGAGATTAGTCACGACTCCGGCCGCTTGGCCGTGCGTCGGATACTGCGTTAAAAAGCTCACACCCGCCGCGATCACTTTCTGAAAACGCGCCTGATCCTGCACCCCGGGTGAACTGCGCACCTTGTTGAACTCATCGAACGCGAGGTCCGCCGCAGATTTCGCTGGCGCCGCTTTGGGGTCACCCACTTTCGGGGCCTGCGCGTGGGCGCGCGAAGCATCACCGAGCACGAGGACAGAGAGTAACAATGATGGGAGCAGAATTCGTTTCATGGCACAGTGGATTAAACGATCACGGGGAGGCGGCACAAAGAAGAACGATCCGCTCTGCCTCACGCAAGTTTATCCACGGCGGATGCAAAAAGATGCTTTTGGCTCATCGCCGCCTTCCTCCAAAAAAAACTGCTTCGCCACACTTGCCGTTCAACAAAACCCGATGATTCTCTCGACGTTCTGAAAACGCACCTGACGAATCTTCCTCGCCAGCTTCCAGTGACTACGTGCCCCAGCGAGAGCGTCGCATCCGGGAGGATGGGCCACCCACTTAGCCACCCGATGAAATTTTTATTTAGGTCGCTCCACCCGCTCGCGGTCGCGTTGACCGTGCTGACGCTGACCACGTTCGCCGCACTCGGCCAGGTGCCCCCCGACACCGGCACCGTCCAAGGCCGAGTTTTCAACCCCGCCGCCAATCACTACGTCGCGAATGCGGAGGTCAGGCTAGAAAGCACCAACCAAGTCACTTACACCGAAAACGACGGCACCTTTCAATTCAACCAAGTCGCCAGCGGACCCGTGACCATCGCGGTCAGCTACACGGGGTACGTCTCGGTCAAGGACGTGTTTTTGGTGGGTCCAGGGCAGATCGCCGTGCGCGAGATCACGCTAACCAGCACGGCGAGCCCGCCGCCCACCAGAAAGAACGGCATCATCCAACTGCAGGCATTCACCGTTTCCTCTGAGCGCGAGGGCAACGCCAAAGCCATCCAGGAACAACGGCGCAACTTGGAGATTTCAACTTCCGTTTCCTCCGATATTTTCGGAGATGTGACCGACGGAAACGTTGGCGAGTTCTTGAAATACCTTCCGGGCGTCGATCTCGATTACGTTGAGTCCGAGGCGCGCGGACCGAAACTGGGCGGTATGGAAGGTCAGTATGTCGGCGTGTCCTTCGACGGGATTCGCACCGCCAGCGCCGACGCCAATCGGGGCGGAGGCGACGCCTCGCGTGCCACCAGTTTCGAGGGATTTTCCATTACATCGATCGAATCGATTGAAATCACCCGCACGCGCAGCGCGGACTCCGATGGCGACACCCCCGCCGGCACGATTAACATGAAGACTCGCCGGGCGTTTGAACGCAGAGGCCGGCGCCTCAACTTCAATTTTAGCATGAACCTGAATGCCGAGGAATTTCACGTCAAGAAGACCTGGGGCCCGGGTGAAAAAGAAGAGTACAAGGCCAAGCCCAATCTCTCTCTCGAATATTCGGAGTCTTTTCTCAACCAACGCCTCGGCATTTTACTGAGTGCCAGCCGGGCCAGTTCCTACACCGAGCAATACTCATTTGGCAACACCTACAACCGCAACCCAACCGCGGCGGATCCCCGCCCCCTCGTGATCCGGCAAATCGATTTTAAGGATGGCCCCAAGTTCATCACCAAGGACGCGTTGATGCTCACCGGTGATTTCAAAGTTACGCCCCGCCTCGTCCTCTCGCTTAACGCGATCTATACTTATACCGAGGGTGCTTTCTGGAATCGCACCTTTGCTTTCGTCGCGGCCAACGACAATGCCAACGTGAACAATGGCCGCTCCCGCGTCGGCGGCGATGGCCTGTTGACCGTCAGCACCCAACGCACCACGGCCAACACGGTCCCAACCGTCAATAACGGCGGCGGCACCTCCACCAAGCTCACTTACACGCGAACTTTTGCTCCAAAATTTGAATACAAACTTAACGGTTGGGTCTTCGATGGCGCCGCCGCCTTTTCCCGTTCCGTCAACAACTACGAGGCGCTGGAGCGTGGCTTCGCCGAGTCGGAGACCCTGGCCTTGGCGAGTGACTGGAGAGCGACTCGGCCAAACCGCGAGTCTTGGGAATGGACGATTCACCAGACCTCGGGCCCGGATTGGTATAACCTCAAGAACTGGACCGGCGGCACGCGGGTGGAGAACTCTGCCCGCGAGTGGGCGACCGAAATCTGGAACGGCCAGCTCAACGCGCAATGGACGCTCCCTTTTCTCCGGAACTTTCCCACCAAACTTAAATTGGGCGGCAAATGGACGGAGGAAAGCCGAGATAACCATAACTTGGATACATGGAATATCTGGCGTTACATTGGACCGGGAGGCGACGTGGTGACCGGTCGCAACGCGACCACCGGCGTGCCGACGATCACGACAAGCGGCAACTGGGCGAACCTCGGTTTCGTCGCCCCGCACCTTTTTGATACCGGGACCACGAACGGCCTCACCCTCTTCAATATTGCTGGTATTCAAGGCATGCCGCCCCGCGCCGATCGCGCGCGGATGGGCGCCCTTTTCGTCAACAGCCCTGATCTCTTTGTCCGCACCGCCACCCCTGATAATTATTATAACGCCTTCATCGTTCCCAAGCGCGATTACCGGCAAACTATCACGGCGGGCTACACCCAAGCCGACGTCCGGATTTCCTCCAAGGCCCAGATCCGCGCCGGCTGGCGGTGGGAGCGAACCCAGAACGCCGTCACCGAGTGGGATCCGCGTTTCCGAGATGAGGTCGTCCGCGCGGGTTTCCCCGTGAGCAGTACCGGCCTCGCCACCACTTTTTCAGGCCTGCACTATCAGTATCAAAGCCAGCCGCGGGTCACTCGGGTCGCCACGGACGACACCTTTTTACCCTCCATCAGCGGCAAATATACCATCACGAGCGATCTTGAATTACAGGCCGGCTTTAGCAAAGCCATCGGGCGTCCGCCGATCGACAGCCTCGCTGGCTTGTGGAGCATCGTCGAAGATGCCAGCGGCGTCACTCAACGGGTCGACGCGCCAAATCCCGCGCTCCTGCCGGAAAATGTCAAAAAATACGATGTCCGGCTGGCGTATTATCTGGGCGGCCGCGGCTCCAACGCTCCAGGGCAAGTCTCCCTGGGTGTCTCCCAGTTCGATATCGAAAATCTGCGAGAAACCTACGACTACACCGCCGATGAATTCGGCGTCGATGATCCCGAGTACGCGGACTACATCTTCCGTTCGACGCGCAATAGCACCAAAAGCCGCCGCAATCGGAACCTGGAATTTTCTTACCAACAGACCCTCGGCTTCCTCCCCGAAATCCTCCGAGGCACGAGCGTGAACGTCGCCTACACCCGCTCCTACGCCAGCGCGCGGCGTAATGGACTTGTGCCTCATCGCCTGACTTCGCGCCTCGGCTACGCCTACCGCCGCTTCAACGGCTCCGTGGGGATGGTCTGGACGGATATGCGCCCCGACGGAAATTACGGCCGCTACCGCCCCGAACAGACGCAGTTCGATTTAGCGCTCACTTGGAAGCTCACCAAGAGCTACTCCCTCTACGTGCAGGCCCGCAATTTCACCAACCAACCTGTCAAGTGGATGGAGTCACCGGCCGGCGTCGTCGAGGGGCAGCAGGCGGCGTTGCGCCAATTTCAAGAGTATGGGGCAAACTGGGTCTTCGGCTGCCGAGGTACGTTTTAAATAAAACCCGAGTTCACCTTGCGAGGCGCGCCGGGCGATCTCGTTTAAACGACGGCCAAACTCACCGGGCCGCGCGTTTAACTTTCTGGAGACGCGGACAATCCACCGGCCGGAGTTAGCCGGACCGCGGAAGAAAATAGCGCCCGCGGGTCCGTGGTGCCGGGGTCACCGCCGGCGCGATCGCGACTCGTTCCCCACCTCTCAGGTCGCCCGGCGGGCATCACCACCAGCCGCGAGCACCGCCGTCACCGCGGCGCAGGCTGCGCGCTCGCGCTCGGGCCACGAACCGCCAATTTCCACAAACGGCAAATTTCGGCGCGTCAACGCCTCCCGCCACGTTTGCGCGGCCCCCGCGCGCGAGGCCGTATCCGGAAAACACCGCTGCGGGTCCACGGCAAAAGGCACATCCGCCGCGCAGAGTAAATAAAGCGCGTGGACCCGGGCCCGCTCCTCCGCCTCCACTCGCACCCAGGCCGGGCACTCGCCCGGAAAGAGCAGATCGTCCCAGAGCGTGCACGTCAGCAAATCAGTATCAAAAAAAGCCACCCGCCGCGCGCGCGCCAGCGCCAGGTCCTCATTCGCGATCTGCCCCAACGCGATCGTGCCGAGATCTCCCGCCTTAATCTCACCTCCACGCACTTCCCAAAATTCCCGCACAAATTCCGGCGACCACGGCTCCGCGAAATGCACCGCCAGCCGTTCCGCCAGAGTGGTCTTCCCCGTCGATTCAGTACCAAAAATCACGATGCGCTTGACGGTGCTCATGCGGGTGTCCGCGCCGGCGCTTTAACGGGGCGGGAACGCCGCTGCCACTCCCGATGCCCCGCCAGCGCCAGCCAAAAAAAGATCCCGTAGAGTACCGCGTACAACCGCAGATCCTTCGCCCAATACACTCCGACCGCCACCCCGTTGACCACCATCCAGCCCACCCAATTTTCCTGGTACTTCCGCGCCTGCCACCATTGCGCCATCAGACTAAAAATAAAAATAAACGCGTCCCCGTACGGCAGCGCCGCATCCGTTTTTTGCCGCATAAATTCACCCCAAAGCAAGGTCACGGCCAGTCCCACCACCACCCAAACCACCCGCGCCCGCCCGCTCAGCCGCGTCACCGCCAACGTCGCACCCGCACGGGCCTGACCACTCCCCCAATGCCACCAGCCGTACGCTTGGATCACGAAAAAAAAGATCTGCAGCAGCACATCCGAATACAACTTTGCCCCCAAAAAAACCGCCGCCGAAACCACCACCTGCACCAAGCCGACTGGCCAGGCCCAGACGTTTTGCCGGATCATCAGCACCACCCCAACCACTCCTAAGACCGTTCCGATAATTTCTAGAAGACTCATTCGCGTTCAGTTGGATCGGCGGCACCGCATTCAATCAACGGGTGAAGTCCATGAGGCCACGGCGTTCTTCGCTCGCGGGGATTCGCGCTTGGCCCCAGGTCCGCGCGGGCGCCTCTTCCCAGCGGCCGCCGACTCGCCCTCCGCAGGTAGATCAGCCGTCGCCACCGCGACCACACCCAGTCCCTTCCAGAGCCACATTCGCCGGCGCGCAGCTTCATTCCGCACCCATATCTTCATTCCAGCGCCACTCACCAGCCCGATTTTCAACCAGCTTGGCAGCGCCGCCGCTTCCGCGCTCGTCAGCACCCCTTCAAAGCGCACCCCCAAACTCGCAGCCACTAGGCGCACCTTCACCGCCCCACCTCTCGCGACCGCTAAAAAAGTCACCCGATAGAGCCCGGTCCATCGCAGGCCCTCACCGCGCGCACCCCTCATTTGTACCTCGGGTATTCCGGTCTTAACCGACGCCACCCGCCGCAACATCATCCGGTGAAAGCCCGCCGGCCTCACCTGATCGAGCCGCTCCGCCAGTTCCCCGATGCCAGCTGGATAAAGCGCTCCCTCCCGACCGCCCTCCATGATCAAGCGCAACGCTGGCGGCAAAACCGCCGTGCCCACCACTTCCCAGCCCGCCCGGCGAGCCTCCGCCCGCCACGCCCCCAGCGTCCAGTTATTAAAATGCGCGCCGCACACGTCGCTCGCCAAATAACTCGCCGGCATCGTCGCGTGCTCACCGAGGTCGTCGTCGTACAACGCATCCCACAGCCCCAACAACTCGCGCAACCGCCGCTCATCTTTCATCTCCAGCACGTCCACCCCGAAACGGCTCAGCCAGGGCCGTAACGCCGTCGCGGGGTGGCCCGCTCCATTTACCCCCAGGTACAACGCCCCACCCGCCTTCAGCGCCTTCGCCAGCACCCGCAACGCCCGCCCCGGATCTGGCAGACAACTCAAAACACCATGACACGTGATCAAATCAAAATCGCCACCGATCTTCTCCACCAACGCCGAGTCCGTAAGATCCGCCACTGAAAACGTAATCCGCCGCACCGCGCCGAGTCTTCGAGCCGCCGTCCGCCGCACCGGCTGACCCACGCCACGCCCTTTGCGCTCAGCCGCCCCGAGCGTCCGCGCCAAACGCCGCGCCACCGCAATCGACCGCGGACTAAAATCAATCGCCACGATCTCCGCCGCGGGCCAGTGCTGACTTAAAATAAACGCCTCCACGCCCGTGCCGCAGCCCGCTACGAGAATCCGCGAGGGCGGCACTTGTCCCGGCCGGCCAATGCCGAGCATCCACGGCAACGGGGGCATCGAGCCGCCTCGGCTAATGAGCGCAGCCCCATCGACCCCCGGATAAGGGAAGCGTTCGTAACCTTTTTTAATGCGTTCAGCGGAAGACAAGAGCGCATTCATCAACGACCGGACGCGCCCCGTCAATCGCGCGCCGCCAACCCGCATCAACGTCCGCGCACGTCCACGCACTTAAGAGTGCCGTTCGCTTTTTGCGCATCGCATGATGATGGCCAGCCGTTGTCCCGGCGAAACGCCCGAGCGCGACTGGCTTGGTTTGCCTGCGAGGTCTGAGGTCGCGGGTTGGGTCAGTGCCCACGGCGCTTCGATTGGCGTCACCAACGCTTCGCCCTGTTTCAATACGTTTCTCGCCATGCCACGGCCTACTCAAAATCACGTTGCCGACCCGGTCCACGTCCGGTCCAAGGTCACGGCCCGACGCCCCCGCCGAAAGCAGTTGAGTTCCTCGAGCGCGGCGGCATCGCCGGCGGCAATCTTGAAAGCGGTTACCTGCCTGATCCGTTAGGCCGCCACTCGTGCTGAGTGCGACGAACCTAGCTGCAGTTTTTCCACGATCCAACCGTGCGGGGCGCCGACCGCCCTTCGCCGCATGCCGGCGATCTCGACCTTCCCTCGGAGTGACCGTCGGTACGTGCCGAGCGGATCTGTACACGCGGCAAACGGAACGGCGATCTCGACCTTCCCTCGGGGTGACTGTCGGTACTGGCAAAGTTGTCCCAGTTTTTCCCGCGTAGTGAACCCCTCGTCGGGAGCGGCCTGCCGGCGCGTTCGGACCGGAACCGGCTGAACCGAACGGCCAAGGGAGCCCGCCGCCAGTGCCGGCCGTCATCCACGTTTGGAACGGGCGTCATCAGGGCTTGGTGGAAGTGATTTCGCAGAATCCCGAAGACGTGGGCTTCCCAGCCAAATCAGGTGCCCGCATTGACCAACGTGGCCTCGCAGGAACTCGCCGCACCGAATATTCCGAAAACATCGCGCCGGTAATTCCCGCGATTGATGGCGTGATCCATCGGCTACTCGCTATTGAATGCGCAGCCAGCCGCCACGCCTCCCGCCAAACCACCACACCGTGGAAACGCGACACGCTGCTGGCCCCAGTTTTAGGGTTTTTAAAATGTTGCGATTCCCTAAGATCGCCAACCGCTCCGAGCGCAAATCCGTCCGCATCACCGCCCACCTGGTCTTCTCCCAGTGGGACCAGATTTTCAAAGACCGCATCACCGCCATGGCCGCCGTCGACCGCCTCGTTCACCACGCCACCATCCTCGTGTTCACCGGCGACAACCTTCGGGCCGGTGCCTCGAAACAACGTCAAAAGTAAATCGGAGGTTCCCAGGTGGGTTGGGGGTGGGCTTCGCTAAGCCTGCACCCTCTTAACGACACCGGAAGTTTTAAGCGTCGTCGTTGCGGAGAGGTCATTATCTTTGCAGAAGGGGCCCCGCCCAATAAAAAAACACCGCAGCAACGATGTCCTCGACGACCAGATTCTCGTCCGGCACCTTACTATCCATGGAAAACTCTCCGAGCTCCCCGGTTAAAGCGTACGCGGCCTTTGGCAAAGGCCAACCGCTCCAACCCTACGAATACGACGCCGGTCCGCTCAAATCCGAGCAGGTGGAAATCAAGGTTTCCCACTGCGGCATCTGTCACTCCGATCTCTCGATGCTCGACAACAACTGGGGTTTTTCCAGCTACCCGATGGTCGCCGGCCACGAGGTAGTGGGCACAGTGACTGCGACCGGCCCGACAGCCAAGCGGGTGAAGGTCGGTGATCGGGTCGGCCTCGGGTGGCACTCGGGCAGCTGCATGTCGTGTGCGCAGTGTCTCGCGGGCGACCACAATCTCTGCCTTGTCGGGGAATCCACGATCGTGGGCCGGCATGGGGGCTTCGCGGACCGCGTGCGTTGCAATTGGGAATGGGCCACGCCGATTCCGGATACGATGCAATCCGAGAGCGCCGGGCCACTGTTTTGTGGCGGACTCACGGTTTTCAATCCGCTCCTGCAATTCGGTCTGCGTCCGACGGATCGGGTCGGCGTGGTTGGAATCGGTGGACTCGGGCACCTCGCGCTGCAGTTCCTTAACAAGTGGGGCTGCGAAGTGGTGGCTTTTACGTCCAGCGAATCGAAACGGGACGAGGCGTTGCAGCTCGGGGCCCACCGGGCGGTCAGCTCGGTCGACACCGATCAGATCAAGCAACTCTCGGGCTCGCTCGATTTCATTTTGGTGACCTCAAACGTGACGTTGCCGTGGGAGCTGTTTATCGGCGCCCTGGCCCCCCGGGGCCGGCTGCACTTGGTCGGCGCGGTGCTTGCACCGGTGCCGGTTGGGGCGTTTTCGCTGATCATGGGCCAGAAGTCGGTGTCCGGTTCGCCGGTCGGCAGCCCGTCCGCGGCGGCACGGATGATAGCGTTCTGCGCGCGGCACTCGATCGCGCCGATCATCGAGAAATTTCCGATGTCGCGGATCAATGATGCCCTGGAGCGGCTCCGTTCCGGCAAAGCGCGCTACCGCGTCGTGCTGGAGAACGACCTGAACTGACGACACGTCTGTACCGAGTCACCACGTCCCCTGCACGCCCGCCTGAAAGAGCGCCCGTTGATCGTGATGGATCCGGCCGCGTTTGCGAGTCACCACTTCCCCTGCACGCCCGCGTGAAGGAGCACGCCGAAAACGCTCTCGACAGTGTATTTCGCATCATCAGGCGGGGCTGAGCCCTCAGTGAGCGTCTTGTCGCGATCGTTGAAACTATGCCGATTTCCTACCGGAAAAGAAGCGTCAACGGCGAAATAGCCCGCGACATAGCGCCGGATTTCCCGCAACCATGGTGCTCATCTTATGGCACCAACTACCTCCAAGGGGGCTAGCCTTGTTAACTCCGCCCCGCAATCCGACGAGGGCGATACGCGCCGGGCGGGATGGCAACCCTTTTCCGCCGTGGCCACCACGCGGGAAAAAAACCACCCACTCGGGTCTACCCCCCTTCCCGAGACCAGCCGCTCTCCGTTCGACCCCATCTGCATGAAACCGAGAGCTCACTTCGTCCCGCCAGCGTTGCTGCTTGGCCTGGCCCTGGCGCTCACCAGCGCCGCCCAGACCGCCCCGCCCACCCCCAATCCCGCCCTCACCGCGCTGCTCGCGCGCGCCAAATCGCTCGAGCTGCCGACGCCCCACGTTCCGCCCCCGGGCGACCCGCTCGAACACCACACCGCCGGTTACGCGAAAATCCTCTGCTCCGCCGTTTTTATCACCGGGCTCGATCCTGATTTCGCCGCGGAAAACGTCGGCACCTTCACCAGTCCCCACGCAGATCGCGCCAAAGTCGGCCAACCGGTGATCGATCGGAAAAAGCAGGAGGTCCGCATCGCCCTGCCCAACGGAAAAATCATCACCGCGAAATATCTCGGCGACCAAGGTTGCGTGACGCTAGCGCCGGGCCAGGACACCGTCAATTTCACGCCGGTCGCCGTGAAACCGCAGCTACCGGATCCGTCGACGCAGCCGTGGCCCATGGGCGACATGCTGCCGACCACGCCGTTTCCCAAGGAAATCGATCAAGCCAAAGTGCAGCGCGCCCTCGACGCCGCGTTCTCGACGCCCGCCGGACTCACGGCCGGCATCGTCGCAACGTGGAAAGGGCGCCTGCTCGGCGAGCGCTACGCCCCGGGTATTAACGTGCATACGCGGCTCGAGAGCTGGTCGATGGGCAAGAGCGTTACGGCGACTCTGCTCGGGATTCTCGTTAAGCAAGGCGTCTATAACCTGACGCAAGCTGCGCCCATCCCAGAGTGGCAGGGCCCCGCTGACCCGCGTGCGAAGATCACGGTCGCCGACCTCCTGCAAATGTCGAGCGGCCTGCGGATCATCGCGCCGCTGGATCCCGATTACGACCCCGCGGGCCCCTACCCCGAACACGTCTATCTCTACACCGGCCGCATCGATGCCTTTCACTACGCCGCCACGCGACCCCTGCAATGGCCCCCGGGAAAAATCGGGCGTTATCGCAACACGGATCCCGTGCTGGTGAACTACCTGATCCGCCTCGGCACCGAAAAACGTGGCATCGAATACCTCTCGTTCCCGCAACGCGCCCTCTTCGACAAACTCGGCATCCGGACGTTCGTCATCGAGACCGATCCCTACGGAAATTTCCTGACCCAGGGCTACGATTATGCGTGTGTCCGCGACTGGGCGCGCTTGGGAAATCTCTATCTGCAGGATGGCGTCTGGAACGGCGAGCGCCTCTTGCCCGAGGGCTTCGTTTCGTTCGTTCGCACGGTCGCGCCGGCGTGGGCCGCCGATGGTCGGCGAAACTACGGCGGTTTCTTCTGGCTCAACACCGACCGCCGGTACCCGGTTCCGCCGGACGCGTATAGCATGAATGGCGCAGGCGGGCAGACGACCCTCATCGTTCCCTCGCACGATCTCGTGGTCGTCCGGATGGGTCACTTCAAGGGCGCAACCCTCGGCGAGAAGGATTTTAACCAGGCGCTTGCCCAACTGATGGAAGCAGTGCCGGCCAGGTAGCGGTCGCCAGCCAACGCGGCTCGCGCCGGCGGAGGCGGCCAACGCTCAGACCCGCCCTCCTTTTTTTCGCCGCCGATTCCGGCCACGCTGGTCGGCAACCGAGGCGTCCCCGCTTTCCCGCTTTCCCGCTTGGCCGCTCGCGACGGGCCTCGCGGGCACCCGCGCTCTGATCGTGGTGCGCTGCACTCGAAAAGTGAAGCGCACGGCGATCGCTAGCGACGAAGTCCGTGACGACTGTCCAGTGCCAGCCCATCGCGCACACCCCGACGCAAAGGCGCCCCCTCCTCCAAGGCCGCTGGGCCGGCGTGGAGAGCCGCCATTACTGGCGCCGTGACACCGCCGGAGGCGAGGATCGCACTCGCACTCGCTCCCGCTCCCTCAACCCGCAACCGCAACCCCTCGGCCCTCGCGAATCCCCCCTCCTGCGGCGCGCGCTGCTCGCGCTGCTCCCCGATCACTTTCCCGATCGTCCCCTCCCCGCCAATTAAAGAGCAACTCGCGTCCCGTCCGGCCGCCTGCCGCCATCTTCGCGGCAAAAAGTGAGCTCAAAACAAAAGCCCCAGCGCAGAACCGCGCGCGGCTCCGCCCACGCCCCCCACCACGCTCGTCCGCCCTCGTTACTCGGCGGTCCCGGAGGCGCGCTCGTGCACTCTCCGCTTCCTCGAACGTTTTTCATTAAAAACCGATTCCGCCCGGCGCGGTAAATTCCGGCGATTCGTCTCCGGCCGAAAAAATTCACCAAAGAAATCGCTCAGCTGGTAGCGAGGATAAGAGCAACAAATCATCATCGCCCCTCGTGAAGAACCCATTGCCCCACCTCGGGCGGACCCCATGGTCACGCGTATGAGTGAGAAAAAAGAATTACTAACCACTAATCGGAAGGCACTCACGGTTAACTTGGATGAAAGCAAGTATGGGACCTTCGCTGAAATTGGCGCCGGCCAGGAGGTGGCCCGGATATTTTTTCAGGCGGGCGGCGCCTCCGGGACGATCGCCAAAACCATTTCGGCCTACGACATGAATTTTAGTGACGCCATTTACGGCAAGTCACCCCGCTACGTATCTCGCGAGAGGCTCGGGCTGATGCTTGACCACGAATACAATCTCCTGCTGGAGCGACTCGCCGTTTCTCGTGGAGAACGGACGTCCTTCTTTGCCTTCGCCAACACCGTTGCGACCAAAGGTTATCGGGGCAACCACGACGCCCACGGCTGGATGGGCGTAAGGTTTCAAACTCACCCCGCCGGCGCACCGAGCGAGGTGCTTTTACACGTGCGGATGTGGGACAAAGAAAATGTGCTCCAGCAAGAGTCGCTGGGGATCGCCGGCACGAACTTGATCTACGCGGCTTTTTATTACCGAGAAGATCCGCGACGGTTCATTGAGTCGCTCGTCGATCATCTCGGGACGGCCCGTCTCGAGGTGGACATGATCAAATTTTCCGGGCCCGCGTTTGCCCAGACAGATAACCGCTTGATGGCACTTTCTCTCGTCCAATTCGGCCTGACCAACGCGGTCATGTTCGGACCTGACGGCGAGGTCCTCCAGCCTTCTGAAGTACTTTACAAAAAGGCGGTGCTCGTTGAGCGCGGAAGCTTCCGCCCGGTGACGCACGTCAATGTCGATATGCTTAACTGCGCCACCGCGCAGTTTGTCCAAGAGCCAGAGGTAAAAGGCAAAGACGTGATCGTCGTGATGGAAATTACGATGAACAATCTTCTCGCGGCCGGCGCCATCGACGGCGCCGATTTCCTCCAGCGCGTCGATCTGCTTGGTGAGCTCGGTTTCACCGCCATGGTGTCCAATTATCCTGAATACTATCGTCTCACGTCATACTTTCGACGCTACACCAAAGAGATGATCGGCGTAGCGCTCGGGATCAACAACCTGCTCGAGGTTTTCAACGAGAAATATTATGAGCATCTTGACGGTGGGATCCTCGAGTCCTTCGGCCGGATGTTCAAGCACGCCGTTAAACTCTATGTTTACCCCATGCGACAAGAGGCGTTCGATCATTACCTCGCCGGAGACCGCGCCGCCCCCGTGGGCTCGGCCATGGGACATGCCTTCGCGGCTAATGTCCTGATCACCGCCAAGAACGTGCATATCTCCGCGCACCTTCGTAATCTTTACGATCACCTCCTCGAGAACCATTACATCGACGCGATCGTCGGCTTCGATCACGACGTCCTCGGAATCATTTCGCGAGATGTGCTCGGGCGGATCCGCGAGCGCGACCCTTCTTGGGAGAAAATGGTCCCGGGCAACGTCGCCAAAGCGATCAAGGCACGCGGCTTATTCGGCTACAACGAAAAGCCCCCGGCGACACTCGCCCCGCAGTAAAAGATCCCCGCGCACCTCCGCGAACCCGTCGCCGCCCCTCCGCCGAGCCCCTCGCCGGGCCTTCGTCCACCCCACCCCAAAGGTGCCGGCTTTTTTGGCCGCCTAGACCCGAATGGGCCCCAGACCTCGTTTTGCCGGCGACCGATCCGCCAGGGCGCGTACCCACGGCGGCTGCGAAGATCACTCCGGCCCACCAGGCGGAAAGTAACTCCAGATTTTTTCTGTATCTTCGCCTCAATTGCGGGCATTCCTCGCAATCCTCTTATGCGCTTTCACAAATATCACGCCCTCGGCAACGACTACATTGTGCTCAACCCAGCGGACTTCACCAGCTGGTCGGCGACGCCCAGTCCCGCACAAATCAGGGTCATCTGCCACCGAAATTTCGGAGTCGGCTCTGACGGCATTCTTTGGGGTCCGCTGCCTTCAAAGCAGAGCGAGTTTGGACTTCGAATCTTTAATCCCGACGGCTCGGAAGCCGAAAAATCAGGAAACGGCCTGCGGATTTTTTCCCGTTTTCTTTGGGACCAAGGTCTCGTCAGAAACCCGAGTTTCAGCATCGAAACTCCCGGCGGCCACGTCCAGTCGATGATCAAGGAAAACGGCCACCTGATTACCGTGGCCATGGGCAGCGTCAGCTTCGATAGCGGCAAGATCCCCGTTAACGTCGCCGGCTCACCCCGCGAAGTTCTCAACGAAAAAATCACCATTCTCGATCGCGATTTCAACTACTGCGCCGCCACGATTGGCAATCCCCACTGCGTGATCCTGCTGCCGGAAATCAACGCCGACCTCGCGCATCGCTACGGCCCTCACTTGGAGACGCACCCGCTCTTTCCTCGAAAAACCAACGTGCAGTTCCTGAAGGTGCATGATCGCAAAAATATCCAGATTGAGATTTGGGAACGCGGTGCCGGCTACACCCTGGCTTCTGGCAGCAGCTCGAGTGCCTCGGCGGCGGTCGCCCACCGCCTTGGATTGGTTGACCCAGATGTGACCGTGCACATGCCCGGCGGAAAAATCAGTATCCAGATTGGCGAAGGGTTTTCGATTATGATGACCGGGACCGTCAATAAAGTCGCGGAAGGCACGATGCACCCCGATCTGTTTGCGATAACCGTTTAGCAAAAATAGCCGGGCGTTGGGTCGCTTTCGAGAGGTTCAGCGCACAAATCAGTTTGCCCGACATCGCCGACCCGCTACCCTTTGGACGTGCTTGGCTGGTGCGCTGACTTTATCCGCCTCTATGGAGGCGCCATTTACTGGAATACGCGGAAATCCTGGTTTCAGGTTCGGCGCGGGCGCAGTGCGTGCCCATGCCAAAATCAAAGTGACTCGGGCCAAGCGATGAAAACGAGCTGCGAGGCGTGCATTTCCTGGGATCGTCCCACTCGTTTCCGCCGAATTTGCCCCTTGCTCGTCGAGACCGATGACGGGCTGCGGTGTTCGGCTAACGCTCACGACGTCCGTCCGTTCTGGGGGCGCGCCACCGCACTTTACGCCGGCACCGCGTTGGCGATTTATCTGGCTGGAGCCGTGGCTATTTTCGTCGGCCTGCGCCTCATCGGCTATCCCATAAATATTTTCCACGTCGCTCTGCCACCGCTTTGGCACCGGGTTACCGAAGTTCGCGGCTGGTTTTTCTACGATCGCGCAAACCGCTCATTTGCGGAGGGGAAAACCGCGGAAGGGCTGCTCTATCTTACGAACTCGTATGAGTTTGATCCTCAAAACTACCCCATCGGCCTCGCCCTCGCCAAAAGTTTTCAAATTGGTCACGCCGCCCAATCCGATAAAGTGTTTGCAAGGCTCATCAAAGACCACCCCAACCAGCAGCACACCACCGCCCAAGCGTGGTTTCGAGCCCTCCTCGCGCGGGGAAATTATACTAAAATCACGGAGCTGGCCCAAACTGAGCTACGCAGCGATGCGCGCCACTCGACCGTTTGGGCCCGCGCCATCTTAGTCGCGGCTAGGCAGACGAACGATACCGCCGTAATCGCGACCCTCGCCGCGAGCGAGGACCCGCGGAACAAAGTGTGGGGGCAATTATTTTCGGCGGAGAAACTTTTTCGCGAGGGTCGCGTGGAGGCGGCGCGCACCGCGCTGGAGGGGAGTTGGCCGGCTCCGACCAGTCCCGTTTTTCGGTTCATGCTTTTCTATCGGATCGCCACGCTCACCCAGCTTGGCGCAGGTTTTACGGCGCTCGATCTCCTCGCCCGTCACCCTCAAGCGCTCGACGCTGAGGCGGAGATTACGGTTAAGCTCGAGGCCTATGCGGCGCTGAAGGCCGATCGTCTTTTAAGAAAACTCACCGCCGAACTCCTCGACGCGCCCTTTACCGCCACCAGCCCCTCGCTCATAAATCTCCTTTGCGCGCACCTTATCCGCCACCCTGACGTTTCCCTCTTTTCTCAACTTTGGGGCAAGGTGACAGCGGCGCAACTGCCCATGAACTCCGAAACTGCCAGCGCTTGGTTTTCGCTGCTCTGTACCGCAGGCGCGGTGGGCGACAGAGAGCGACTGCAAGAAATTACCGAGCGCATCAAAGATGCCGCCAAGACTCCTTTTGTCTCGCTTGGCCTCGTCGAGGCATTTTTCCGCGGACAAACCAGCGAGCGGCAGAGCATCCCTTTCCTACCGATTTTGCCGCTCCCGATTGAAGTGACCTACGCCTTGCTGCAGCGTTATCAGCCCGCCAGCAGCATCCCGGCACCGCCTGACCGCCCCCGATGAACGCCGCCCCCCTATCGCTAAATCCTTTCGGAGGTTTAAGTTGGACCGGGAAACTCGCACTCCTTCTTTTAGGCGGCGGTTTTCTCGCACTCACCTTGAAGTTATGGCCCCAATGGCGGGACCATCCTGATCTTTCTCACGGCTTTTTTATGCCGCTGCTTTTCGCCCTGCTCCTGGCCGAGGGGCGCACCTCCCGCCACCGCTACCTAGCCGCCGGTCCCGCCAGCCAAGCCAGCACCGCCGCGTTAATCATCGGCGGATTGCTCCTGTTATTGGCCGCCGGCCTTTACGCCGCGTCCCTCGATTGGTCCCACGCACTCGTCAACCTCATGCTAACCCTCGCGCTCATGCTTTTCATGGGCGCAGGCGTCCTCGTCTTTTCCCAAAATTCCCTCCGCTTAATTCCCTGCAACTGGCCGGTCATCACCGCCATCGGCTTATGGCTACTCACCACGCCGATCCCACCCGGAACCTATTCGCGGCTGACTCTCCACCTCCAACTCTGGGTCAGTGAAAGTGTCTTGCGGACCCTGCATATTCTCGGGATCGCCGCCATTCGCCAAGGTAACATCATCGATCTCGCCAACGCCACCGTCGGCGTCGAAGAAGCCTGCAGCGGCGTTCGCAGTCTCATTTCCTGCCTGTTTGCCGGCCTGTTTTTTTCCGCGACGCTGGTGAGCCGCCCCTGGGCCCGTGCACTCATTATCCTTCTCGCGGCGCCCTTGGCGTTGGCCATGAATTTTTCAAGATCACTGGCTCTCACGCTACTGGCCAACGCTCACGTGGATATCAGCGGAGCATGGCACGATGCGACTGGCTTTGCCGTTCTCGGCGTCACGGCTGCACTACTCGGTGGCTTCGCGATCGTCCTCGAACCTCGAAAAAAAGCCGCCGCGCGCTCGATTCCTCCGGTCGCCCTCAACGCGGCTTCGACCTCGCACCAAGGCATCCTCGCAGGCGGTCTCGCCCTGGCTACCGCCCTCACCTTATTTTACACCCTGCACACTCCCGCCGGTCCCTCGCCGCCCCGCGCGCCCGCACCCGACCTTTTTGCGCTGCTACCGACGCCCACCGCCGGCTGGCACGCGAAAAGTTCGAACCTCTTTACCTTTCGAGATGCACTCCAGACCGACCATCTCGCCCAAAGGAGCTACTTTAAGAACACCCCGCGGGGCCCCGTGGAAATTATTATTTACGTCGCCTACTGGCGACCGGGCCAAACGCCCGTGAGCCAAGTCGCCTTACACACACCCGATGCATGCTGGCCCGGCTCCGGCTGGGTCCTGCTCCCGAGCCCCACCACCCGCACGTTCTTAGAACTCGCCCACCGCCGCCTCGCGCTCGCCGAGCACCGAGTATTTGTCGGCAACGATGAACCTCGGAACGTCTGGTATTGGCATTTGCATAATCGACAGCCGATCTCGTATCGAGACCCCTACTCAGCCATCGAACTATTGCGCTTGGGCTGGCGCTTCGGCTTTCGCGCACCGGGCGAGCAACTCTTTGTCCGCGTCTCCAGTAACCGCCCTTGGAACGAAATTGCCCCCGAGCTTATTTTGACCACCTTTTTTGAAAACACCCAAGTCATGGGCCTATAACCCCACCCGAACGCTCGTGCCCTTTCCCATTACTGAAAAAGAAAAAACGATTCTCATCGTGATCGCGCTCCTGCTGGTCCTCGGTCTCATCGGCTTGGCCGTTCTCTAGCCGGCCCAGCAAAAAATCTCGCTAAGACCGCCGCCCGCCTGCATCTCTTTGAGCTTAGCGCGCGTATGATTAGTCAATGTCGATCTCACTCTTTTGTTCAAATGCTGGGCTCGGCTTTGCCATGAGAGAGGTGCGCGAGGCTGGCAATCGAACCGGTTATGAGGCCGCCCGGGTCGCGAGCTCGCTCGTAACCGACGGCGCCGACGACCGCCAGGAGATGGACGCCCGGTTGATGGAGCAGGTGGCGACGGGCGATCGCACGGCGTTCGCGACGCTCTACGATCGATTCTCCGGTCCGCTCCACGGCGCGGCTCTCCGCATCGTGCGCGATCCCGCCGAGGCCCAAGATATTGTTCACGATGCCTTTGTCGCCATTTGGGAAAAAGCGGGATCCTTTGAAACGACTCGCGGCAGCGCCTTCGCTTGGGCGATCACGTTGGTCCGCAATCGCGCCATCGATCGGGTGCGCATGCGGCGGCGCCGCGCCGAATTACTCGCCGAGTCTACCGCCAGTGATTTTGGCTATAATGAAGACGCCGCCTCCTTGGCGAGCACGGAGGTCGCTGCGCAGGGCGACGATGCCCGCGCCGTGCGTGCCGCGGTCGCCACATTACCCGAAGATCAAAAACGCGCCTTGGAATTAGCCTTCTTCAGCGGCCTGACCCAAGAGGAAATTTCCCGGAAATTATCAGAACCGCTCGGAACCATCAAGGCGCGCATCCGCCGTGGACTTATCAAGCTACGCGACTCGCTCGCCCATCGACTATGAGCGCCGAATTGCACGAAGAACTCGCCGCGCTTTACGCCTTCGACCTCCTCGAAGGTGTCCAACTCGCCCAATTTGAAGCGCTCCTCGCTCACGATCCAGCGCTCCAGAGATTAACCGCCGATTTCCGAAATACCGCCGCTGCTCTCGCCGTCGCTCTCCCGAGCATTCCTGCTCCCCGCCACTTAAAAACGCGAATCCTCGCCAGCATCGGAAGCGCCCGGAACCCTTCCGGCAATGTGATTTTTGCGAAGCACCTCTTCACGCGCGGGTTCATGCCGTGGGCAATTGCCGCAGGATTTGCCCTTTTCGCGGCGTGGATTGGACAGCGGTACGCGAGCCGAGGCAGCGAAACGGCGTTACTGCGGGCGCGCCAAACTACGGCGGAGATCGAGATCAAGGCCATCGGCCAGCAAATCGCCGCCGAGCGCATCATCGCCCAACGCCAGTGGCAGGATGCCCAACAGGCACTCGCCCAAACCCAAAAGCAACTTGGAGATGCCGGGCAATTAATCAGCGAGCGGGATCGGCAGATTTCCGAGCGAGACCGTCAAGTCCTCTACCTCAGCCAAAGGATCGACGCCCTCGCCGGCGCTTCTGGCGATGCCAGCCGAAAACTAACCGAGGCCGATAATCGAATAGCAGCACTTTCCGAAGCGCTTACGAACCAGTTAAGTCTCGCTACGCTCAAGATTACCGCGCTCGCGTCGCTCTTAAAGAATTCCCCCGAAGCGCTGGCCGTCGCCGTCTGGGACCCTGTCAGGCAGGAAGGCATCTTAAAGGTCGAGAAGCTGCCCGCGCTCCTCGCTGGCCAAGATTACCAATTGTGGGTCGTCGATCCGCAGTACCCTAATCCCGTCGATGGCGGCGTCTTCACCGTCGACCCCCAATCCGGAGCCACCAGGGTTGCCTTCAAGGCAAACCAAACCGTCAAGGGCATTAACGCTTTCGCCGTTACCCTCGAGCGAAAGGGCGGCGTGCCCAAAGCCGAGGGGCCGTTTGTTCTCCTAGGAAAGTAGCTCTTGCCAGCGGCAAGCCACCCGCGGAAACTTCCGCTCTATGATCATTAAACCGAAGGTTCGTGGCTTTGTGTGTGTCACCGCCCACCCCGAGGGCTGCGCCGCCCATGTGCAGGAATGGATCGATTGCGTCAAAGCGAAAGGCATCATTCAATCAGGACCCAAAAAGGTCCTCGTGATCGGCGCTTCCACCGGCTACGGGCTCGCTTCGCGTATCACCGCCACCTTTGGCGCCAACGCGGCCACCTTGGGCGTGTTCTTCGAACGGCCCTCCGAGGAAGGGCGCTCCGCTACCCCCGGCTGGTATAACACCATCGCATTCACCCGCGCCGCCCGCGCCGCTGGTCTTTACGCCAAAAATATCAACGGCGACGCCTTCTCCCTCGATATCAAAAAGCAGACCCTCGATCTCATTCGCGCCGATCTCGGACAGGTCGATCTCGTCGTCTACTCCCTCGCCTCCCCTCGCCGCATTCATCCTGCGACCGGCATCGCCCACCGCTCCGTCCTCAAACCCGTCGGCCAATCCTACTCCAATAAAACCGTCGATACCGATAAAGGCATCGTCAGCACCGTCGCCATCGAGCCAGCCACCGAACAAGAGATCGCCGATACCACGGCCGTCATGGGAGGCGAGGACTGGGAAATGTGGATGAACGCCCTTTCCGAGGAGAACCTCCTCGCGCCCGGAGCACAATCCGTGGCTTACTCCTACATCGGACCCGAAGTTACTTGGGCCATTTACAAAAAGGGTACGATCGGGCTCGCCAAGAACGACCTCGAACGCGCCGCCCAGAAAATCGACTCACTCTTAAAATTGAAGGGCGGCGGGCGCGCTTTCATCTCCGTGAACAAGGCGCTCGTAACTCAGGCCAGCTCCGCGATCCCCGTGGTTCCGCTCTACATCGCCATCCTTTATAAAGTGATGAAGGCGCACGGAACCCATGAGGGTTGTATCGAACAAATTTTCCGGCTGTTCTCAGAGCAGATGTTCAACGGGAAATCACTGCAACGCGACGAAGCGGGCCGCGCTCGGATCGACGACTGGGAAATGCGCCCGGAAATCCAAAATGCCGTCCGCCAAATCTGGCCGGGCGTGACAACCGAATCACTCGGTAATGACACCGACATCGCCGGCTATCGCACGGAATTCCTTAAGCTTTTCGGCTTTGGATTGGCCGGCGTCAACTACGAGGCCGAGACCGAGCCCCACGTGCTGATGCTCTGACCCGCGCGCACCTCGCCCACCCCACCATGCGCGCGGTCATTCAACGCGTCTCCTCGGCGCGAGTCACCGTGGATCGAGCAACGGTCGGGGAAATCGGGAGGGGATTGCTCGTGTTGCTCGGCGTTGCCCCAGACGATACCGAAAACGACGCCCTTTGGCTCGCTGATAAAATCTGCTCCCTCCGGATCTTCGAAGACCACGCGGGTAAAATGAACCACTCGCTCGTCGACATCGTCGGCGAGATGCTCGTCGTCAGCCAATTCACTCTTCTCGCCAGCACCCGAAAGGGCACCCGGCCGTCGTTTAACGACGCGGCCAAACCTGAAATCGCCCAACCGCTCTATCTCGCTTTCAACCGGATCGCCAGCGGAAGACTCGACCGACCAGTCGCGACCGGACGCTTCGGCGCCTTAATGGACGTTACCCTCGAAAATCACGGACCCGTCACGCTCGTTATCGACTCCCAAGTGCGCAAGTAACCGCCAGCCTCAAAACTCGGCCCCACTTCCCCACGCTCCGCCGCTCGGCCGAGTCGCCTTGCGACCGGCACCAGCCGCCCATCCGCCACAGATTTTAGTTGGCGCTGGCTTGGCCATCTCATCGGCGCTGAAAAGGCCGCTCCGCTTGTTGGACTAATCATCCCCGCTTGCCCACGGCCCCAACCGCGCTCGATCCGGCGCTGGTCAGCGCAGCTCGGCGACTGGCTCATTGCCACCCAGGGCAGCCCTCACCCCGCGCTAAATCGAGCGTGTGAATTTGGGCGCGCCCCCCTTTAGCCCGAAGGAAAGACCTGGTTGGGTCCCTGCGCCGATCGCGCTCAACTATTTTGACCCACCGCTGCTCAGTTAAACGGATCCACCTGTGATTTTCGGTTCTGCCTTTTTTAAGGAGTTCCAGTTTTTTGCACGTGTTCTGAGGAGAAAAGAACGTTCATGCGCATGAACAAGGGCCCATTACCTGAGCAGCTTTTTTAAAGGCGGATCAATTTATGTGAGCGTCAGCGCTCTGCGCTGCCCTTAGTTACCCTGGCCCGCTCCCCACACTCGGGGGTGCTGGCGGGGTGGCGGCCGCTCCAGTGATACCCGTGATCGGCTCGCCCGGTGCCGCCGCCTGGCCCCGCTTGATCCCCCATGGCCTGCGCCGTTGGTGGATACGCACAGCCAGACAACCGCCTCCCCTGTTTTGGCGCCAAGGTGAGCCGCAGGCTGCGCGCGGCGAATGTCTACCACCGGCCCAGCGGTGTTCGCCACTGCCAGCGGATGCCCAGATCCTTCGGCCACTCCAGGCCGGCGACACTCGGGATGCGCCCCGATGCGAGGTTGCAGTTCGCGCACTTCGGCCGGCGTGACATGCCGGTCCGGCATCCAGATGCTTTCTTCTTCGGAGGACATGGCCACCCTCGGCACCAAGGCCCGCGTAAGTTCCGCGAAAAACGCCGCCGCCATTAATTTTTTTCCGTCGAAAGGACGAACCAAAATCCGCGCGAAATCTTTGTGACATTGGGCGCGACGCCACCGGCATCAAGACCGGGCTCAACGTCGACATCGATCGCTTCGTCGAGGCGGGCATTCCCATGAAATTGACCGCCGGGTAGGCGCTGCGCCGCACCGAATACGACCAGAATTCGCCGAATCGCACCAGGACCTTGGTCGGGCCGGATGGAATCGCCGCCAACACCGACAACCGCGTCGGACTCTACGATATCCAGAACCTGAGCTATTCGCGGATTAAACAGTCTTTCGGCACGCCGAAGATGCGGTAGAACGATCCGTACAAGCTGTGGAGTCTCGACGTGAACCATCCCGCCTATTTCCGGAACGATCCGGCGGTCGACTGCACAACGGCAGCGGGCGGCGGGGCTCTCCCGAGGGCGCCGCCAGAGCGGCGCCTGTCGAGAAAAACGCGATTTGGCAATCGACCGTACCAGGCACCCCTTGGGCCTGAGCGCCAAGCCCGGCGCTGGCGGTTTGCGGCGATGCCGCGTGGAGGCTCGGCGAGGAAGATCGAACAACGTCCGCGCCTCCGAACTATTCGTGGCAAGCCGGCCCACGGTTTACGGACGCCACGATTGGGCTTTCCACTTGCCGATCCGATCCTTGTCCTAGGGCGTGTCGATTCCTCCCCGAACGTTACTGCTGGCCTCGCTCCTGCCCGCTGTCGTTCGGCTAATCTCAGCCGCGCCCGTGGTGGTTGATCTTGCCGATTACCGATCTGATAATGGCGCGACGGTGCGGTGGGAGGCGGACACGCTGCTGGTCGCGTGGCCCATCTCGCCGAGCGAACGCGGTGAGATTATTTTCAACTTAGAAGCGGGGCGTCCTCTGCTGCAGCAGATCGCGGTGGCTTCGGCGAGTGCGGGGAGCGTCGCCGTCCCCGTGCTGCAAAAAGTTGACCCGGTGACGATTCTCACGGTCGGCGAACGCGACCTGCAGGCGCCGGCGGGTTGGATGGCTTTTTTCGATAATCCACCGTCGCGGGCGTACCGGAGCTTCGCTGCCGTTCTAACGAAAAAAACCGTGAAAGTGATCAGCACCAGCGCGCGCACCGTGGTGCGGCTCGGGGAGGTCAAAGCCGGTGGATTTTCGGGCGGTTTGGAATTTACGCTGTGCCGAAACTCGCCGCTGATTTTCGTGGAGGCGGTCTTGAAAACGTCAGAAGACGGCCGCGCGATTCTCTATGATGCGGGTCTGGTCAGCTCCGCGCCGGATTGGCCAGCCTTGGCGTGGCGTGATCCGAGCGGTGGCCTGCAGCGCACGCTGGTCGCGCCGAGCCGGGTCGTGGCGCCTTTGCAGGTCGGTGGCCGCGTGCTTGTGACGGAAGGTCGCGGCGACCAGGGGTCGTTGGCGATTTTTCCTCCACCGCACCAGTATTTCTACCCGCTTGATTTTGCTGACAATCTTGGTTTTGCGTGGCACGGCGCTTCGGGTAACTCGCTTTTTCGCGGCTACGGATTTGGTATCCAGCAACCCCCGGCCGGCGATCGACGATGGGTCCCGTGGTGCAATGCCCCGCCGAACACCGAGCAGCGGCTCGGAGTATTCTATCTGATTTCAAGCGGCTCCCCGCTGTCAGCCCTGGACACGGTGGCCGCCTACACGCGCGGTGATCGTTATAAAAAAATCCCCGGCTACCACACCTTCACGAGCCACTACCACATCGAGCATACCCTCGAGTATTTGCAGGCGCAAAAAAAGCAGAACGTGGCAGGTATTCCGGCTGGTTTGGAAACCCCAGGTTTTGTGAAGACCTTGAAGGCGCGGGGAGTGGATATCGTGCATCTCGGTGAGTTTCACAACGGCGTGACGCCTCGCTTGGCGGCCAAGGAGCGGCTCGCCCAGTTGCAACGGCTGCACGCGGAGTGCGCGCGCCTTTCCGACGACACCTTGCTGGTGCTTCCAGGGGAAGAGCCGAACGTGCATCTTGGCGGGCACTGGATGAGCTTCTTTCCCAAGCCGGTGTATTGGGTTTTGAATCGAGGCGTGGGGCAGCCGTTGGTGGAAGATGTGCCCGGCTACGGCCCCGTCTATCAAGTTGGCAGCGCCGACGATGTCCTGCGCTTGATGGAAAAGGAAAACGGCCTGATGTGGACGGCGCATGCGCGGATCAAGGGATCGCGCGGGTTTCCCGATGCCTATTGGGATCGGCCTTTTTACCGTTCGGAGCATTTTCTCGGAGCGGCTTGGAAGGCGATGCCGGCGGATCTTTCCCGACCGCGACTCGGGTGGCGGGTCCTTGATCTGCTCGACGATATGGCCAACGCGGGCCTGAAGAAGTTTGTCCTCGCGGAGGCGGATCTCTTTCGGATGGAGCCCGATTACGAGACGTATGCCCACATGAACATAAATTATGTGCGCCTTGCGCAGCGACCTCGCTTTGGCGAAGGCTGGTCCGCGTTGCTCGCGGCGTTGCGCGCGGGAGATTTTTTTGCAACGACCGGCGAGGTACTGATCCCGGAGTTTTCGGTCGGCGGGATTACCAGTGGGGGGACTTTGGTCAACCCGAGCTCCGAGCCGATGCTGCACGCGTCGATTGAATGGACCTTCCCGCTCGCGTTTGCAGAGGTGATTTCAGGCGATGGGGCGCAGGTTTTCCGGCAGCGTATCGACCTGAGTGATACGGAGTCGTTTGGCCGGCGTACCCTCCGAATTCCCTGGCGTCGCGCCGGCCGAAACTGGGTCCGCTTGGAAGTCTGGGATCTGGCTCGCAACGGCGCATTTACCCAGCCCATATTTTTTTCGCGCGAGGACGCGCGCCCTGATTAATTTATTTTCCCCATGAAAAAAATCCTCATTTTTATTCTTCAGCTTGGCGCGTTCGCCACGGCGCTACCGCTCCAGTCGTTCGCCGCGGTCGCGTTGCCGCGCACCCCATCGCGACCGAACATTGTCTTCTTTATCTTCGATGATTGGGGGTGGCGTGATTCGGGTGCTTATGGCAGCACCTGGGTGAAAACACCAAACGTGGACCGAGTCGCTCGGGAAGGAGTGCGCTTCACCAATGCCTACACGACGAACCCCAAGTGCAGCCCTTGCCGCGCAACCGTCATCACCGGGAGGAACACGTGGCAACTGGAGGAAGCGGCCTGTCATAATGGAATTTTCCAGAGTAAGTTTGCCGGTTATCCCGATTTGTTGGAGCAAGCGGGCTATGCGGTGGGCTTGGTCGGCAAGGGCTGGGGCCCCGGTGATTTCAAGGCGGGTGGCTGGAAGCGGAATCCGGCGGGTCCGATCTTCGATGAATTCACGACTAACGAGCGTGTCGCCAGTGGCATCTCCCGTAACGATTATGTGAAAAATTTTGAAGCGATGCTCAAAGCACGATCGCGCGATCAACCGTTTTCCTTCTGGTTGGGTCTGCATGAGCCGCACCGCGCCTATGAACTCAACTCAGGCGTGCGGCTCGGAAAAAAATTAAGCGACGTGCGGGTCCCACCTTACCTGCCCGACCTGCCTGCGGTGAGGGGTGATCTCGCCGACTACGCGATCGAGGTCGAGTCAGGCGATGCGGTGCTGGGGCGAGTTATCAAACTGCTGGAGGCCGCCGGCGAGTTGGATAACACCCTGCTGCTCGTCACCTCTGATCACGGAATGCCCTTCCCCTACGTCAAGGGCCAGATTCACGAGGATGGCTTTCACTTGCCGTGGCTCGCGCGGTGGCCGGCAGGAATTAAACCAGGCCGGGTCGTGGATGATTTCGTCAGTATGACGGACCTCGCGCCGACGTTCCTGGAATTGGCGGGCCTGCCTCGGCATCCGCAAATGACCGGACGTAGCCTGGTAAGTATTCTTCGCTCCGAAAAGAGCGGCCAGGTGGAGGCGGCGCGGGACGCCATCGTCGTGGCCAAGGAGCGCCACGACATCGGCCGCCCCAACGACTGGGGCTACCCGGTCCGCGCTATTCGGACGAAAGAGTTCTTATACGTGCGCAACTATTTTCCCGATCGCTGGCCGGCGGGAAATCCTGAGACCGACTTCGGTAATGTCGACGCGAGTCCCACCAAGGAAATCGTCAAAGCGATCGGCGGATATTATTATGAGCTTTCCCTTGGAAAGCGGCCAGCGGAGGAGTTTTATCTTTTGGAAAGTGATCCGGCCGGAGTCAATAATGTGGCGGGCGATCCGGCGTTTGCTGGCAAGATGCGGGAACTGGCCGATCGCATGATGACGCAGCTGCGCGCTGAGCAGGACCCGCGTGCGCTCGGTAAGGGCGCGATCTTTGATTCTTACAAGTATGTCGGTGGGAGCGCTAAGAGCTACGAAACGTGGTTGAAAGCCCAAGACGAGAAGGCCTCGGCCGCTGGTAAAGTCGTTAAGTCAGGAAAACGGAAAAACGAAGTGCCGTAACCACCGGTCGGCGGACCCGCGGTGAATCGTATGTTCTGCGCCGACCACTTCCCTTAAAACGACGGTTGTTTTTCATCAAAGCTGGCAGCGGTAATTTTAAAATCTCCAGGCCCAGCGTGGTGAAAAATGGCTGCACGCTTTTTCCGGCCTCACCGTTCTGGTCTCGGCCTTCCGCATAAAATTGCCTGGGGAGCGCAGGTAATTTTGTGAGGGGAAGAATTTCCCAGCCAAGGCGGACCAGACTAGCCCAGCCAAGGCGGACCAGCGGAAGGGGATCTTATTCCTTTGCGCATTTTCCTCTGTCAGGTCGCGCGCCGCTCCCATTTATTATGAAGTCAGCCATCGATAATTTCGTGACGCGCTCCCCCCGTGCGCGCGGAAGCACGTAGATTTCACTTTGATCGGTGCTCTTTCGCGAGCGCCCCCCGAATCAAGGCGCCCCCCCCCACCCTCCGCCCGCCCAACTGATACATCCAAAAGTTTCTTTCTCAGGTCAGATCCGCGCCCGCCATCACTCATTTTTTCCGGATCCTGAAAGGCGAAATCGCCAGCCACACGCCGACCAGTGTTCGGCGCGATCGATAACCTGACGTTTTTTTCATAACCATCTTGAATGAAAATTCTGCGCCGCCGATGTCAGCAACGCTGTCCGGACCCCCGCTCTGCAGAGAGCCGGAAACCGGACCCCGGGGCGCAAGCCGATCGCAACCAATCTAGGCCAAGGCCAGCCGAGCTGCCACCGGTTGAGCGCCGAGAGTTGGGCGGCGGGAGGCGAATCGGAGAGTTGCGAATGGCCCCGAAAATGGGACCTGATCAATTGTGCGCACGTGCGCACAATTGGTCCGCCGCCGCCGAGGGGCGCGCTCGGGGCCAAGAGCCCTGAGCCTATCGGACCAGACTGGCGGGCGAAGATGAGCAGCCGGTTCCTGCGGTCACTGGACGCAATTTAGAACGTGATGAAGAAAAACGCGGACCCCGTTGCGCCGGCCCATTGCGGTTGACTCGATGCATGCCGTGCCCGTCCGCTCGCCGTCAATCGGTTGACCTTTGGCGCGGCTCGGTGCGCGCGGGATTTATCCAAACAATCTCGGACCGATCGAGCGCCGTCGGACTCGTCGAGGCGGGGCGCACGTGGCCCGACCGCGCGTGGCCCGACCGCGCGTGGCCCAACCGCACGTGGCTGGCCGCACGTCATCCAACCGCGCGTGGCCCGACCGCGCGTGGCCCGAACACGCGTGGCCCGAACACGCGTGGCCCGACCGCGCGTCGCCCGACCGCGCGTGGCCCGACCGCGCATGGCCCAACCGCGCGTGGCTCGACCGCGCGTCGCCCGAACACACGTGGCCCGACCGCGCGTGGCCCGAACGCGCGTGGCCCGACCACACGTGGCCCGACCGCGCGTCGCCCGAACACACGTGGCCCGACCGCGCGTGGCCCGACCGCGCGTGGCTGGCCGTGGTTTGAGGCCTTGGTTAAAAGACCTCAGGTCGACGTGGACCGGCGCGCGTTACCTTTGCGTCCGAGCCACCAGCTCGCGCGTCTTGCTGATGATTTTCTCTTCAATTCCGGGTGACCATGCGCTGGGCTTGCCGTAAGGAACCATGGAAGTATCGCCTTCGTAGCGGCCCTCTTTGAGTACGCGTTCGCTCGGGATGTAGGCCATCACATCGTTGGAGTAGCCAAACACCCAGAGGTTGGGACCGAGTTCGCTGCGCAGTCGGAATGAATAGTCGATGACCACTTCACCGCCGAGCGCGACCCAAGTCAGGTTACCGATCTTCCACGCTTGCACGGGATATTCGTAGCGCAGCGCGGCTTCGCCTTTTTTAGCGAAATCCTCGGTCACCGCCGCGGACCACGCTTGATACATTTCCTTATTCGCCTGATCTTTCTCGCGAGCTTCGCGGAGTTTTTCTTCCGTCGGTCTCCCTGAAAATACGAGCGTGATGTCTTCCAGCGCCGAGTTGAACGTGCCCTCGACTTTCCTCATCTGGGAAGCCAGCGCGCGATCGGCGGCGTCAGCGAGATCGCGGCCGTGCTGCTCGGCCATGCTGACTTCGCGCCGGGGAGCGGGATTGATGTCGGCGCCGCACCCAATGGCGAAAAGAACCGTGGCTCCCGGATGGCGTTTTTCCAACTCAGCTTGGGCGCAGCCGGCGTAGTCGCCGTGCCATTGAAAAAAGGACAGCGTGGTGTTGTGGCAGGCGTAGGAAATGAGCAGCCCGCGGAGTTCTCCATTGGCGGCACGCACGGCAAGCACGGGAACGCGTGGGTCAAAGGGGCCTTTTAATTTTCCGGCCGCGCGCAGAGCGGAGACGTCCTTTTCAGAATTTTCCCGGCGGTTAAAACCAAACGTCGCCTCGCCCTCGGCCCAGCTGATCGTCGCGGGGGCGAGGTGCTCGAGCGCGTACGTGGCCGCGCGAATCATGCGTTGTTCAAGGTCGCGTCCGTAGGCCTCCGCCTTGGCGAGGCCATCGGCGGGCAGGATCCGCAGGCCTTTGAGATTACCACCGAGGAAAGGTGAACAGTGGGTATGCGAGACATTGGTCATGATGGCGCTGCGGGGCAGGCGGTACTTTCGAACCAACTCGGCGGCGACGTGTTCGGTGATCTCCCGCGTAATCCCGCAAAGATCGAGGGTGAGGACGACGCCGCGGTTGCCGGCGGGATCGACGATCGCGAGTGCCTTCACCCAAAGTTCTTGGGCGGCGCCATCGGCCGGCCGATCGCGTGAGGCGTAACCGGTCATCCACAGGCCAGCGGGTGGCGTGATTTTTTCCCGGCCGGTGCCTGCTTGCCAAGTCGCGGTGGCGCCCGGCGCGGTGATCGTAGTGGCGAGAGCAAGCAAAAGCCAGAGGGAGCGAGGCAAAACCTGGAGCGAGGGGAAGGGGAACATGAGAGGCGGTGTAACCGTTGAGTTACTCGTGAGGCAAGGGGATTCACAAAGTGGGCGGCGCGTCGCGCACCGGGTACGACAGGTCGTGAGGGACGGTTTGATGGGGAGAGCCGCGGCCCTTGGGACGTTCACGTTTTTTTGGGGTGCCACCGCGTCCGAGATTATGGGTTGAGGTTAGGACTCGGCCGAGCAGATCGGCGATCCGCGGCCACTCCCGATCCCATGATCGTGGAGAGGTCCGAGTGACGTTGAAAGAGCCGCCAGCCACGGAAGGTCCGTCGATGAAACGGTGAAGTTACTGGAAATTATTTCCAAAACTAACATCCTGATTTGCGTATGAGATTTCCCCGCACTCTCCTCGCGCTTTCATCGATCCTTTCCCTCAAAGCGGCCCCGGCTCCTCCACCTATGTCGATTATCCACCGCAGCGAAAAAAATGCCGCGACGGGTGCGGGGCACTTCGTGCGGGTGGCGGATGCGCCCTTGCTCTTCACGCCCCAAGTTTTCTCCGCGGACCCCCAAGGAGAAGCGCGTGCGGATACGCTGGGGGCGCTGGCCGCACTGGAACGTGTCCTCGTAGCCGGTGGCAGCGATTTCACTCGGGTGGTTAGGCTCCACGCTTATGTCGCGCGGGAAGAGGCGGTCGCGATCGTCGAAGCGGTGGTCGCGGCCCGTTTCGCGGCCGCGCTGCCGGCCTTTACTTTGGTGCGTACTCCCTTGACAACGCCCCGCGCGATCGTGGCTTTTGAGGCGGTCGCGGTTACTGACGACACTGCCTCCACGGCGGCCGTCGCCCGTCGGGGTGCGGCGATTCTGCCAGCGGGCGGTAAAATCTTTATCTCCGGCCAGGCAGAAAAGGGTACGGACCTAGCTTCAGCGGTGAGCCTCACCATGGCCGGGCTCCACCGGAGCGTAGCTCATCTCGGACTTAAAAAAACTGATATCGTGCAAGTGCGTGCCTTCATCACGCCGTTTGCGGACCATGTCGCGGCGCGCCGAGCAGTCGTGGCCAGTTTCGAGGGAGCGGAGGCTCCGCCGCTCAGTCTCGTCGAATGGGTGAGCGATCTCTATGCCGAGATCGAGATCGTCGTCTCGGCGCGGGCGCTCGCGAATTTCCGTGAGCCGATCACGTACGATTGGTTTCCGTGGCTGACCAAGTCGCCTCGCTATTGCCATATCGCAACGGTCGCCGCGGGTACACCGCTTGTTTTTATTAGCGCGATTACGAGCGCGTCTGAACGCGGGCCCCGTGAGCAAATGAAGCTAATTTTCGAGGGGCTGGGCTCAGCCCTTTTTGAGGCGGGTAGCAGCTATCGAAATCTCGCCAAGGCAACCTATTATTTGGCAGACCCCGCGGCCCGCTCGGTGCTGGGTGATATCCGGGGAGTTTATTTTGATCCGATGCGCCCGCCCGCCGCCTCGGCGCTAGGCGTGAAAAGTCTTGGTCACGCGGGGCGGGCGGCCAGCGTGGAAATTGTGGCGGTTCCGGTGAAATAGAGATCGGTTTCCGTTGGCGGTCCGAACGCTTCGGCTCGGATTAAATAACGGCCGGGGTAACTGATGCGGGAGCGTAATGAGTAACCGGCTAAGTAACCGGTTAAGTAACCAGAGACCGGGGTTTGTGCTTTTGCTGCCGACGCCGATCCGTCACGTTCAATCGTGTGTTGAAATCTTCGCCTAATCCCAGCTCGCGCAACCCTGGCCGGACTCGCGGGCGCATTCTGCGGGCGGCTATTACGCTCTTTTCCGACCATGGGTTTCATGCGGTCTCGGTGGACCAGATTGTCAAGAAGGCGCGGGTCAACAAACGGATGGTCTATCATTATTTCGGAAGCAAAGATGCGCTTTTTGAGGCGGCCTTGGTTGAGGTCTACCAGCGGATCGAGGGGATTGAATTCGAGGCGATGGAGCGGGGTGCGTGCCCCCGGGCCAAACTGGCGAGCCTGCTCGAGAGCTACTTCGATTTTCTCGATGCGCAGCCTGAGTTCACCCGTTTATTGCAGTGGGAGAACCTGGAAAAAGGGCGTCACTTGACCAAGGCGAACCATCTCCTGACTAAAAACCCCTTCCTCGAGAAATTTCGCGAGACGGTGCAGGCGGGGGTCGCGACGGGGACCTTCCGACCTGATCTCGATGTGCCGCACCTGATGATTCACTTTATCGGCCTCTGCTTCATCTATCATTCCAACCGCTTTTCACTCTCGCAAAGTCTCAACTTAGATTTAGGCGATGCCCGGGTAAAAGCGGTTGGGTGTCGGCAAGTGCTGGGCCTCGTCTTCGACGGGATCGTGCGGCCCCCCCAGAGCCAATCTTCGAGGCCGCCCCGACCGCGTACCTGAGCCGACCGTCGTCTCCGCGCGTTGCGCAGAAAAAAGCCGGCCCGAGTGCACTGGGCCGGCCAGAGACTTGGAGCCGAAGATTCAGAGCGTCTCGACGATGGCGCGAAGATTGTGCAGGCAAGTCCGGCTAGCCGTCTCTCCGCCGTGGGAAAATCCATAGCCAGCGGGGAGATGCAGGAGGTGGTCATCAATTTTTTGGAGCCGCCAATGAGTCTCGACCGAGAAAAATCCCGCGTAACCGCACTGCCGCAGCGCTTGCAGGTGCGCCCGCCAGTTAACTTCACCGACGCCCACGGGCGTGCCGACGGCGATCAATCCGCCGTTCGTCGCCGGTGCCCGGCGGACCGCGTCTTTTACGTGCAAATGGAAAAGCCGTGGCGCCAGTTGCAGAATATCCGCCGGAGCAGGAGGAGGGACGTCGTGCACGTACAGGACGTTGCAAGGATCCCAGATCGCCCCGACGGTTTCGACGGGAAGCCCATCCAGAATCGCGGTCATCTCTTGAACCGTGCCGGTCAGGCAGGAGTGCTCATTTTCAATGCCCAGACGCACGCCCGATCCCCGGGCAATTTCAACGAGGCCGAGGAGGTGTTCTTTGACGCGGGCCAGCCTTTGCGGTTCGAGCGCATCCGGTTGGCGTAGAAATGTAAAAATTCGCAGCAGGTTGGCGTTTAACGCTTGGGCGACTTCAAGACTGCGCTTGAAAATCTCGCGGTGTTCGGCGATCGCCTTCGCATCCTCCAACGCGCATTTGAAGACTGGCGTCGAGCAACCGAATATCTTCCAGCCCTCGTCGTTAGCGGCGCCTCGGATGGCCGCAACGTCTTCGTTGGAGAGGTCCCGAAAGGCGCGTCCACCGAAACTGCGAAGCTCGATGCCGGACAGCCCGAATTCGCGCACAAAGGCGCGGATGACGGGGAGGTCTTGGGAGACCTCGTCGGAGATAATTGTAAATTTTTGTGGGAATTTCATAGCAAGAATGACGGGGCGACGGGTGGCCTAACGTTTGGCGCCAGCGGATTTCATGACTTCAGCAATGCTCACCGGAGCGCCGCCGCGGCGTTTGCTCTCGTCGCCGGCTTCCATGAAAGCAAGGACCTCGAGGGTGGCGGCGATGGGCACGGGTGAGATGCCTGTCTGGAAGAATTTCACGAACTGCTCAACCAAGGTCTTGTAGCTGTGCTTTTCTCCGCCGGTAGCGCCGCCTTTGGTGCCGAAGACGCGGACGCCGTAACCGCCGAAGCCTTTCCCGCCGCTGCGATTCCCCTGCATGGTGCCGACGCGGTTGTCTTGCCAGACGCCGGTGATGACATCGGTGTTCGTCGAGTGCGTGCGCACGACTTTGACGCAGCCTGGCCCCATGACGGCGTAGAGTGCTTCGACGGCGTGAATGCCGTACCAAAACATATCAGGGTGGTGCGGTTCCAGCTCAGCTGGGCCGAAGGAATACACGGAGGTCATCTCGCCGATTTTATCGAGCTTCCCCGCCGGTGAATCGGGGGCATAGCGCAGTGAGGATGCGCAGAAAATGGGGATGTTCGCGTCGCGTGCTAACCGGGCCACCTCGATCCCATCCCGGAGTGAACCGGCGAGCATCTTATCGATGTAGACCGGCTTTTTTGCCGCCAAGGTCCGGCGAAATTGATCGAGATGCGTGCGCCCATCGACGCTCAGGACGATGATGCCATCCACGTTTACGGCGAGCTCCTCGATCGTATCGTAAATTTTGACCCCATACTTTTCGACCGCGGTCTGGGTGAACCCATCCACGCGCGAGCGACTGCTCTCAATATCGGGGCTGCCACCTTTGAACCCAGCGACAATTTTCGCACCGGGCACGTAGTCCTTGTTTTTAGGGTCATTGAGGGTCTGCAGGAAAGCCGTGACGTGAGAGGTATCGAGCCCGATCAGGCCGATCCGGAAATCGGCGGCGTGAGTGGAGGCGATGAGGGCGATCAAGCCAAGGGCTAGCAGGGTTTTTTTTGTTTTCATGAGAGGGAAGGGCCAGAGTACCGGCGGGGAGGTCGCCAGGCGGGAACGTGGTTTAAGGGGACAACCGCTGAGCGGCGGCCTGGTCGATGTAGAGAGTCGCCGAAGGGTGGAGGCGGAGAATCGCGGCGGGGCAAGCTGTCGTGATGGGCCCCTCGACCGTGGCTTGAACCGCCGCGGCCTTCCGTGGACCAGGCACATGAATGCTGAGGCGGCTCGCCCGACGGAAAACCGACACGGTCAGCGTGAAGGCGTGCTTGGGCACAGCGTCAAAATGCGGGAAACAGCCATCATTTACCTGCTGGATCCGGCACGCCTCGTCGAGTTCCACGATCTTGATCAACTGCGGATCCGCGAACTCCGCCACCGGCGGATCGTTGAAAGCGATGTGCCCGTTCTCACCAATGCCGAGGCAAATAAGATCAATCGGCTTCTCACTGAGCAGCGCGCTGTAATGGGCGCAGACCGCGGTAGAATCAGGTTCTTCCGCAGGCAGCGGGTGGAATTGTTTCATGTTCACCTGTGAGAGCAGGTGCTGCCTTAAATAAGTCCGAAAACTTTGTGGGTGGGTTCCTGCTAAACCCACGTAGTCGTCCATGTGAAACGCGGTCACCTTACTCCAGTCGACGAGGGTGTGGCCGGATTGGGCGACCTTGATGAGTGCGCTGAGAAATTCGTCTTGAGAAGGCGCGCACGCAAAGATCACGCGGGCTTCGCCGCGAGCCGCGATGACATCGTGCAAATAGGCGGCCGCCGCCAGAGCCGCGGCTTGGCCGAGCGCGGCGCGATCGGCGTGGATTTCGACGGCGAGGCGTCCGGCGGTGAGATAGCGGGTGGCAGAAGGTGTCATGATATTACGTTCCAGTTCGGTAAAGTGATGCCGAAAGCGGCCGTGGCCGCGTCCGACCAAAAATGCTCGGCCGTAGAAAGTGGGAGCCCGAGATAATCGGCGCAACGTCGAACGCCTTCATCCGGCGTAAGCGTCGAGCCGGCAAAGCCGCCGCCTCCGGGTTGCCGGGCAATCCCGTCAGCGCCGACATCAATTTCAAAGCGTCCGATCTGATAGCGACCGGGCCCAGCGCCCGCCCCCGACATCGCATCGGTTGTGAAAAGAACTTTGCCGGCCGGTTTCGCCCGGAAGAAATTTTTAAGTACAAACGGCGGGAGGTGGACGCCGTCGGGGATCAGGCACGCGGTCAATTCGTCGCGGGCCAGCAGGCGCTGGACGACGTTGTCGTGACGATGCATTTCGAGCGGCGTGCCGTTGCCCAGATGGGTGACGAATTTTGCGCCGGCGCGGATCGCGGCGTCGATCTGCGCGGATGAGGCATTGGTGTGTCCGAGGGAAATGTGCACGCCCTCGCTGGTGATGCCAGCGATGCACTCCGCGCTGCCCGGCCATTCCGGTGCGATTGTAATGAGGCGAATACGCCCGCCGGCCGCGGCCTGGAGGCGGGTAAACTCACTCAGGGCGGGCGCGTGCATGGGTCCGGGTGGATGCGCGCCGCGGTAACCAGGCTCCGGGCTGAGCCATGGTCCTTCAATGTGGTAACCGACGATCATTCGGGCAATTTCGGGTGAGACGGTTCGCAGGTACTCGAAATTTTCCAAGCGACGGCAGTGGGCATCGATCTCATCGGTGATGAGTGTTAGAAAAATTCCTGCGAGCCCGTGGCCGCGCATGACGGCGACCGCATGCTCCATCTCTGCGCGAGAGACCGTGGCCGCTTGGAAATCGACTCCGCCAAAGCCGTTCACCTGAAAGTCGAACCAACGAGGGTTGGGAACTGGGGGAAGAGAAGCATTCATGTTCATCCGCGGGAGAGCAGAAAATCAACGCAGCCAACGTGCGAGATTTTTTGCGACAAAGTTATCATCAACCAGCCAGGGATAAGCGGCGGCGACCCGGTCGATCTCCGCGGCCTGGCCACTGGAAAGGCGCTCGCGCGGATCAAGACAGCCGTTGCTCCGCAGGAGGCCTTGTCGGCGCAGGACCTCGTGAATTCCTGGCAGGCAGCCGGAGAAACGATGGGCCGCATCAAATACCGCGGCGTTCATATCCGTGAGCGCCGCATTGCGCGTCAGCCAGGCCGGGTCCATGCGCGGTTGTTGGCGGGCTTGCTGAATTTGGGCAAAAAGCGCCGTGGCCCGCTCCGTCCACACCCCCCACTGTCCCAGCAGACCACCGACGATGAAGCGCGTGCGGCCGTTAAAGGTAAACGGCGTCAGTAAATCAGCCACGATGTTATCGTCGTTTCCCGTGTAGAGTGCGACATCGTCGCGACCCGCCGTGAGTACGGCGCGGACGACATCAATCGTCTGGTAGCGATTGAAAGGGGCGATCTTGATGCCGACGAGTTCAGGAATCTCCGCGAACGCGCGCCAGAATCGGTACGAGAAAACGCGCCCACCCACGGCCGGTTGCAGGTAAAATCCGATCAAGGGAATTTCTCGCCCGAGCGTTCGGCAGTGGGCCAAGATTTTATTCTCGGGCTGGTCGGCCCAGGCACCGAGGCTCAGGAGACCCGCGTGGTAACCCAGTCCGCGGGCGGTGGCCGCTTCGTCTTGCGCTTGCCGCGTGCGCCCGCATAGGCCCGCGATTAAAATGAAGTCGCGGAGCTTTGGTTTCAGCCAAGCCCGCGCGGTCTTCGCCGCGAGCTCGAGCACCGGCATAAAGAGCCCGAATCGGGGATCCCGGATGGCGAACTGCGTTGAGTGGACGCCCACCGCGAGACCGCCCGCCCCGGCATCGACATAATAGCGGACGAGTGCACTTTGGCGCAACTCGTCCCAACGGCGGGAGCGGTGGAGAGCCAAGGGGAGGGCGGGGATGACCTGACCATGGAGCAGGTGGGCGCGAAGGTCGAATGGCATAGGTGCTGGGGGATCGGTTAAAAGCGCCCGTCTCGCCGCTCGAAACCAGTGGGCTTGCTCCACGTTTCGCCACCCTGCCGCCGCCAGGCCGCAGTCCAGGTCAACATGGTTTCCAAGCTGGTGGGGGGCGGGCCGAAGAGCCGATGGGAGTAGCTCGCGTTGTTTAGCCAAGCGGTTTCGGCTTCCGTGCCGACAATTTCAACGGGCACGTTGAAGAGGGCCCCAAAGCGGGTGGCAATGGCTCGGACCGAGAGCGTCTCGGCGCCGGTGAGATTGATCGCGACCGCCGGTGAAGCGGCCAGCTCAAGGGCCTGAATGGCTTGGGCCACGGCGTCGCGCTGCCAGATGACGTTGCCGTAACCGGTCGTGACATCGATGGGCCGGCGGCAGTAGACCGCGTCGGCGATGTCGAGCAGCAGCCCGTAGCGGAACTCCGTCGCGTAGTTTAAACGCAGCAGGACGATGGCCGTGCCCCGGGTGGCGGCGGCCTGCGCGAGGGCTTCCTCGCGAGCGATGCAGGAGGCGGCGTAGTCGCCCACCGCCGCAAGCGGCGTCGATTCGGAGGCACCGCCTGATGTGTGATGAATAAATGGATACACACATCCGGATGAAAAGGCGATGATTCGCGATCGGCAAAAACGCTCCGCGATCGTGGCGGGTAGCGTGACGTTGGTGGCGCGAAGCAACTCGGGAGACGTCGCCGTGCCAAACTTGATCCCTGCAAGAAAAAACACCGTCGGCGCCGCGGGCAGACTGGCCAGCTCCGCGGAGTTCCCCAGATCGGCGGCGAGGGTCTCCACGCCCAAACGGGCAAAGGCCGCTTGGTCTCGTAATGAGCGGAACCGCGAGACGGCGATCACGCGGTCGGCGCGGCCCCAGTGGTCCAGCGCGGATCGGAGCATACCGCTGAGGTGGAGCCCGATCTTTCCGCCGGCTCCAAGCACGAGAAAGGGACCGGGAGTGCGCGCGATGACTTCGAGGACCTGGGCGGTGGGTCGGGCGAGGAAGCCGTCGACCTCCGCCGCGGTACAGGGTAGTTCATCGGGAGATTCCGCTGGCAACGTCGGTAAGTTCATTGAGTAACTGTTTGGTTACTTTTTAGCATCTTATCTGCAATAAAAATATTCGGTTTGGTCGCGGAAAATCGGACCTGGCAAATGGAGCCTTCTCGAGGCCTCTGATGTTCGCCTCGTCTTTGGCCGATAGGATCCGAGGCCCCCTTCGGCAAATCGAAGCAATTACCGAATGAACCTGCCCGCCGGCGACGGGATTTCCCAAGCGGCCCCGGCCGCAAAAGCGGCGGGGCACCAGCGATGACGCCAGCCGGGGGCGGCCGCAGCGCCTCGGTTGCGCGGGAGCGACCGCCGGACACCACCGTGCCTTTCCGTCCAGCCGTTTCTGCCGCCGCCAGCGACGGCTGATCCGCCCATTCGCGATGCTCGCCGTTACCCGAAAAATAAAAATCGGCATTTTCTGGTCGCTGGGTTTAAGCCCGTCTCCCTTCGAAGAACCCACGGCCGTCCTTTTTTAATCATGCGCTCCGGCTCCCTCGCCCGCCCCGTCGCCCGTTGCGGCCTGCTCGGCGCGAGCGCGTGAACTTTAAATCACAGTCGCTCTTAGCTATTTTGCTTTCGGGAAACTCGGGCTCGCTCGGTTTATCTCCGAGCCTGAGACAGCTTCTCAAATATCTTTAGTTAAATCAGAGGCCACCATCAAAATAATCCCAACGCATTTTCATTAAGTTTTTACCGTTTCGCGACGTTAGCTGCTCATCTCACCCCATCGCCGTCACCGGTGCTTTGCGGAGAAGACGCCCCCTTTATCACCCCACCAAAAAATAAAACGAATGAGGCATGGATGCCTCTGTCATCATCAAGGAAGATTACCATGTCCGTCGTCATTAACCCCATTTACACGGCCACTCTTGCGACCACCCCTCTTAGTGAGGCGAGCGCTCGGTGGCAGCAGAGGAGCGAACAGCTTTCCGGCGGTTTAAAAGTCAGCAGCGTCGTTGACGATGCGCCCGGAATGGCGCGATCAATGAGACGCGGTGCCCCGCCCCGCTCGCAGGAGGCAATCAGCTCGCATCTCGGCCATGCGCAGTCGTTCCGGTCGTCGCCGGACGGTGCCCGCCACGGCCCCGGCAAACTCATCCAGCGTATCGCCGAGCTCCGCCTGCTTTGCGACGAAGTCCCTCCGCCCGCTCCGATCACACCCAACAACGACGCCGAGTTCAACGCCCTGAGCGCGCCACTCCGGGCGGGCACGAGGAAAACTTTGCGCGCCATCCGTCTTGGGGGTCCCACCGAAACTGTCTCGGTGGGCTTGACCGAAGGTGACGCCACCGTGCGCAACTCCGGTGCGCAAGATCTCGCAAGCCGCCCGGCGCGCGTCGGTGCGATGATTGATAGGCCGGTGAATTCACGCGGTGATGCGGCCGGCCTCGGTGCAACAATTTCATCGGCCTCGAGACGAGTTGCCACTGTGCCCGCTAGCGGCGCCTCCAAACGATCACGACGCGATTTTTTCCCTGAATTTGAAACTTTTATCATGGCGGATCATGCCGCCGCCAACCGTCGCAGCGCTCCTCGGGAGTGCCCCTCAGGAACCGCGGCCCTGCGTGCGCTGGAGGCGAATGACGTCCGCGGGCGCTGCCCGGCTTGTCCAGGGCATCCACTGTTCAGGAGCAGCTCTGTAGCTGCTGAAAAACGGAGACCGTTACTGACCCCTTTTACACGCCGATTCCGAGCGTAATTCCCTTTGAGATTATTTCTCAATCAGCACGGCTTGTGCTGTCTTTTCAAGCCCGTGGCGACGACGGATAGTCGCAATAGATCAAGGAAAGAAATACCATGTCAGTCGTAATTAACACAAACTACACGGCTTCGGTTGCCTCAAACAACCTGGCCGCTTCTCAATCGATGTTGCAGCGGAGCATTAATCGGCTCTCCAGCGGGTCGAAAATTGTCGGTCCCTCCGATGACTCGGGCGGGATGGCTGTCTCCATGGCGCTGAGCGCCACCACCCGCCGCCAGGGCGCCGTCGCCAACAACATCGGCAACGCGATATCACTGCTGCAAACTCAAGAGGGAGCGCTAAAGATTAGCGGCAAAGTCCTCGAGCGCATCAGCGAGCTCAAGGTGCTCTCGTTAGATATCACCAAGAGCGCCTCGGATTTGGCCAACTACGACGCCGAGTTTAACGCCCTCCAGGCTCAGCTCCGGGACACCGCCGATGCCACATTTAACGGCGTCGATCTCTTCGGATCGAGTAGCCCTGGCAACGTCGGCGTGACCGAAGATGGTGGTTCCGTTATTGCCATCCTTGCGCGCAATCTCACGGACTCGACCACGGGCGTCGGCGTAATTTCTGATAGTTCCGTAACGTCCCTTGATGATGCCGCGGTCACCGTCTCCGCGATCACCACCGCCTTGGAGCGAGTCGCCACGATGCGCGCCGCCAATGGCGCCGAGCAGTCGCGCTTCGGCTTTGCGGCGGAGCTGAACACGGTAAACAAGGCCAACCTCGAGGCCGCCAACAGCCGGATCGTCGACGTCGACGTCGCCGAGGAATCCACCCAGCTCGCCCGTTGGAACATCCTCGTGCAAGCGGGGACCGCGATGCTGGCCCAGGCAAACCAAAGCAATCAGGCCGCCCTTAAGCTGCTCAGCTGAGGTCACCTCATCAGGAATGGCCCGATGCGCCCCCCCCCGGCCGCCCTCCAAAAGGCGGCCGGGCTAAGGTGTTTTATCCTGGTCGCCTCCTTCCTAGACTTTCTTACTTTCTGCTTTTCGTCCCCGCTTGGTCGGCGGGTTGCCGCGATTCGTCCGCCTCTATCCTTGGGCGTTTTCGTGAGTTCGCCCATCGGCTAGTGCTTACTTGCAATGATAAGCGATATCTGGCAGATCGGGAGCATGTCGCGAACTGCTTCTCGTATTACGTGTGGTGAGGATGATCGGAAAATCTTGGAGCGACAGGCAGCCAGTCGAACCGAGCCGAGGCAAGTAGTGGAAAGA
>CAMDOF010000020.1 GCA_945903465.1 Opitutus sp. GAS368 | reverse complement strand
CACCACCGGGGGCTCCGGCCTGGCGGGTTGGGCTGTGCGCTTCGTTTCATTAGGATCAATCATCGGATTCATTGGCTTTCGGGTTTACTGCCCCGTGTCCAAGGAAATTGGTGGCGATATACTTGGTTGCCCTTTCAATATTCGAATGAGGTTTGGCTGACACCGGATGGTGGGCGGGTGGTTAGACTAATTGCCAATCGTGTGGAGATAACCGACACAGCCACCGGAAAGGCGGTTTTCCCTCCGCTGACACATGGCGGACCTATTTTCGGGGCGCGTTTTTCCGGAGACGGTAAAATCCTTGCGACGAATAGCGTCGATGGGCTGACCCGGCTCTGGGATATGGCGACGGGGCGACTGCTGGCTGAACCCACCTTCAAGCAGGACCAATATTCGCCGGTGGCGATCTCTCCGGACGGGAGCACGACCGCGCTTTTTACCGCCTCTGGTCACGCCTATCGCCAGAGGTTGGGGCTCGGCGCCGCCACTCCTTTGGTGCTACCGCGTTTCCCCGTCATCCGCGCGGCGAATTTCATGCCGCAGCTTCCGGCTAGGCTGCTGTGGTTCACGAGTGCGGGCGCGAAGGCGATCGAGGTCGCTTCGGGACGGGTAGGGCAGGGGGGATTCCCGTTTCCGGTTCTAGTTCCAGATTTTTCTGGAGGCCAAAATCGATCGCGCTTCGGCTCAACGACGGGACCCGGAACGACGCTTTTTGTGCGCCCTCCGGACGGCGAGATGCACGCTTGGACCTTGGATGAAAGCGGGCGTTTTCGCGATGTGGTTCTCGCCGGGGTCCCCGCTGAGGTGAATGGCGCCCGCAATGCGATGCGCCACTTGGTGCCGATCCGCAGTCGGGGCCGTGCTCGCAGCTCTGGCGCGGCGGGCGTCACCAACGCAAGCTCCTCGTTGGGGCTCTGGGATGTTCGTACCGGCCAATCGGTCGTGACCATCGATTCCGAAATCTCTATCGAAGGACCAGAGGATCAGACCGTGCTGGCTCCGGATGAAACGCGGGTGGCCTTTCAGACGATTGATAAAATTGTGCACGTTTGTGAAATTCCGAGCGGCCGGGAGTTATTCACGGTGAAACTTTCCGGCAAGGAATCGATTAGCACCCTGAGATTCAGTCCAAACGGCCGGCATTTTATCACAGGTGGCGACTGGGGAGCGGTGCAGGTGTGGGACGCTGCGAACGGGGAGCTGGTGCGATCGACGCAAGCCCATCGCACGGAGATTAACCGTTTTGATTTTGCCGCGGATGGGCGGTACTATGCGAGTGCCTCAAAGGATGGATCGGTGCAGGTCTGGGACGCCGTTTCCCATATCCCAGTGGGGCCCCTGTTGGTGCAATCGGGAGCGGCCGCGCGCACCGACTTCAGCCCGGACGGCGCGCGGATTATCACCCCATCCCAAGGTGGCACGGCGCGGGTCTGGGACGTGCGCTCGGGCTTGCCCTTGACGGATGTTTTGAACCACCAAGGGGCGGCGGTGGGGACGGTGGCGTACAGCCCCGATGGCCGTTTTGTCTCCACCCAGGCAACGGGTGCGAGTGTCAAATTACCGGCGCAGTGGTTATGGGCGATTCCGCCTGAGGGCCGTGGGGTGCGGACGCCGGAATGGCTGCTCCAATTGGCCACGATTTGCACGGGCCAGCGGATGAATGCCGAAGGCAAGATGGTGATCGCCGTGGAGGCAATGGCCACGCTCGACGACGTCAGACGCGAAGTCGCCGCGCTACCGGCCAGCGACCCGTATGCCGAATGGGCCCGCTGGTTCCTCTCCGCCAGCCCCGCGCGATCGATTGCGCCCGGATTTACGATCACCCCCGCCGATGCTCAGAAGCTCAGCATCGATATGATAACGGAACAAACCGGAGCAGCGCCCTCTCCTTAGGCCCGTCCGCAGAGGGGTCCGCATGGCGCTTACGTAAGACCGTGGAGACCGTGGCTGTGGCCCGCTTGCGGTGCTGCGTAGTCTGGCCAAGTCCTGAAACGGACGAGGCTGGCTTAACCGGCTGCATCGCTTTGAGCGTGGCCTTGACGCTGCCCCCCATTAGCGATCGCCGCGGAGAGCCACGTGGCGCTCTCGCACGTGGATTGCTCTTGAGGACAGCGCGACGCGGACGCAGCGCGACGCGGAAACAGCGCGACGTGGGCGCAGCGCGACGCGGACGGCCTTGCCTTGAACAGGGCGCGTCCCTGATAACACGGGCCGGCCGGCCGCGGGGCCCGCGGTCCGGCGCGTAGCCTTCGCTTCGCTGATCGAGCCCCGCGGCCGGCAGAGAGCGAGCGAGGAGTCTTCGACTGCTCTCAGGTGAGCGCGGCCTTGCAATACTGCACGCACTTCGCGACCTCGGCGACGGCGTTGGATCCTTCCGGGATTTTATATTCCAATTCGATATCCGCCGGAAAAGTCCATCGCTCCTTCCTCATGAGCTGGAGGATCTCTTTGATGGGCGTTTGGCCTTTGCCCCAGACCACATTGCCGTTTTCGGAGGTGCGGTCCTTTAAATGCAGGCTGAGAATGCGGCGGTGGTACTTCTCGATGACCGGAATCGGGGACAGTCCTTTGCTGCCGGCCACATAGTGACCGACATCGAGGTTAAACCCGATGTAGGGGCTGTACTCGAGAATGGGATCGTCCTTATCCAGCGAAGGGTAGTTGTTGGTATGGTTATGGAAAGCCACCCAGATTTTGTGCTTATCGGCGAAAGGCGCGAGTTTCTTGGCCATCGCGTCGGAACGTTCGGTGGTGATGCCCATGCAACCGAGCGCCTTTGCCACTTCGAAATTAAAGTCAATATCCTCGTTTGATTCGCCGAACGCGATTTTCTGCAAGTGGATGGTGACGCCGGCGTCGTTGTACATTTTGCGCAGGGCGCGGCATTTGACGAGCTGCGCCTGACGATTGGCGTCGGACGTTTTTACTTGGGGTTCGGGAGTAGCGCCTTTTTTTCCGCGACCACGGGGCGCGAGGATCCCGGCGTATGCCTCGATGGGGCCGCCCATTAATTCCACCTCGCTGAGACCGTCCTCAAGCAGAGCGGCCAGCGTGTCTTCCGCTGAGGTAAACATGCTGCGATAGCTGTACGTGATGCAGCCGATGCGTACGCCGTTGAAGACGGAATTCGGTTTTGTGGCGCCGCTTTTTGTAAGGGTGGGTGCGGCCGCGAAGGAGCGGATGGGGCTAAGTGCGCACGCGGCCAAGGTAGCGGCGCTGGCGAGAAAGGCGCGGCGGTTCGTGAATGAAAGGGGCGTCGCATGGGTCTTCATAGTTTTTTTGATCGGTAATAAATTGGGCTGAAGGTGATGAGGGTGGGCGTGGAGTTAGCAGGGCTGCGACAAAAAAAGTAAGTTTGAGGAGAGAGGGTGGCAGTCGATGACCGGCCGGCGGAAGGTGGGTAGGGAGGGTGGTGGCGGAAATTAACGGAAACGCCGCCGATCGCGTTTATATTTGTAGTGGCGGCGCGGCGCCAGCTGGGAAAGGGGGCGAGCGCGCTGCGGCGGGCGGGAGACCTGGGCCTCGTTAATCGAATTTTTGGAGCAGGGTAGCGGCACGGTCGGAGCGACCGGCGGAGCGCAGTGCTTGGGCACGTTGCGTGATGAGGGTGCGGATCGCCGGATCGCGGTGCAGGGCCTCGCTGAGGGCAGCCCACGCTGCGTCGTCTTCACCGAGGTCGAGGTGGCGAAAGCCCAAGCGGGCAAAGCCCGGCGCGTCGTTCGGCTTAAGTTCCGCCGCGAGTCGTTGCCGCTGCGCCCAATTCTCAAGCCAGCCCACCCGGCGATTGCCATCGGCAAAATATCCGGGACCGAGTTCGTCAAGGTGGCGGGTGTACGCGTGCTCTCTTTGATCTTCTCCCCAGACGCTCGCGGGTACCCAGAAGCTGCGGGCTTGCATTTGCCCGGCCAAGGCGCGTGCGATTATTTGGTGGCCCGCAATCGTTGGGTGAACGTGATCCACGTACCAATCATAGCCGGGAAGGTGGTTCGGGCTGCGGTCCGCGAGGAGCTGCTCGGCATCCACCCAAGGAACGTGCGTCTCTGCCACAACTCGAGCCAGCACCTGTTGCAGGGGTTTCACGATCCGCAAGGGGCAGATGTCCTGGTCCTTCGCTCGCTGAAAATAAGTGAGCGCCTCCGCGGAGCGATTCAGGCGATCCAGCACCCGGCCGATCCGGTAATTGAGCAGAGCGTGTTCCCCATCGATCGCCGCGGCCTCCAAGTAAAACTGGAGAGCGCGCGATAGATCAAATTTTTCAGTCGCCGTCGCGAGGTCAAAGGCGGCCTGCCAGTCGGCTTCTGGCTCGGGTCCCAAATTGAGGCGGTGTTCGGATTTAAAGGGTGGGCAATCGCGGAGGTTGGTGCCGAGGCCGACCAAGATGATCGGTATTTTGGCGGCCTCGCAGTGAGCGATGATCGAGCGGACGGACTCGTCGAACTGTGCGACCACTCGCCGGTGCCATTCATCGTCGCGGCGATAAGACGCGTAGCCGCTGGCGGTATCGAGACGGGTCCTGGCGTTTGGGTCGAGGTGGGGACGAGGGCTGGTGGTGCGGTCACGTGAAGGTGAGCGCACGGTGTCTGGGCTGAGCCATTGCCGCGCGAGGCCGACGGTGTGCAGCGCGGAGATTTTGCGTTGGAGCCAGGCCCAGAGCGCGGAACGTTCCTTTAACGTTTGGTAGGTTCGGTCCTCGAGGAACTCATTGTGACCGGTGGCCAGAATAATCAGATCGGGCTGGTAGGCGAGGACCTCTTGAACGAGAGGCACGATGCGATAGCTGGCGTAGGAAACGCCGCCTGCGTTGATGACCTGCCACGAGCGTGCTGGGTCGCTGGCTGCCAGTTCCAGTTCCAGCCAACGCGGAAAGGCGGTTTCGCCCAAATAGGGATGACCGTACACGGTCGAGCCGCCAAAACAGAAAATGCGCGAGCCGTTGGCCGGTTTCTTGACGGGAAATTCTTGGGGTGCGACGAACGGGGCGCGCCCGCGGGCGGTTCGGAAAACCGCGCCTTCTTGCTCAAAGAGCGGCACGTTCCGATTAAAACCAGCGGAGGGGTCGGGGCTGGCACTGGGCCGACCAAAATTGCCGAGACGCAAGCCAAGCTCCAAGAGCAACAAAGGGAGCAGACCAGCGCCGATCGCCCCTATTTTAAACCAGACGCGCCGCACCTGAGGCCCAGCCGAGCGGTCGGGAGGATGCGGCCAAGCTTCGGATCGTTCGTCGTCAGGAATTAGGTTTCGCTTAGGCATCAAATTTGGCAAAAGAATCGGCAAAACCTAACATGAATGGAAAATCAAGTCGACTGGAGGTTGGGGCTGGGCACTGGTTTCGCTTGGCTCAACCCCTGCTGGTCGGGGTGACTTTGGTGGTGGTGACGTGCAATATCTGGCTGGCGCTCGGGCTGTGGCAGGAAAAAAGGAGCGGGGCGCGGGAACGAGATTTTTGGTTGTTGTGCCAGCCGGGCTCGACGCCTTTGGAGCGGCAGACGGCTTTTTATCATTTGGTGGCCGGAGGTAATCGTGAATGGCGGTCGGCTGACCTGCGCAGCTTGAATCTCGCCGGTCTCGCCTTGGCTGGTGCTGAGTTGGAGCAAGCGAGCTTTTTGCGCGCAAACCTGGCGGGGGCAAATCTGAGCGGAGCGAAACTGTTCCGGAGTACTTTGGAATTAGCGGATTTGAGCGGGGCGGATTGCGCGTCGGCAAATCTGACTGAGGCGAAGCTCTTGCAGGCGGTGCTGCGAGGCGGGACGTTTCGCCGGGCGCGGCTCAGTGCGAGTTCCCTCGAGCAAGTTCAAGCGGAGCGCGCTGATTTTAGCTGGGCGGATCTGACGGACGCAGATTGTCGCATGGCTAACTTTACGGGAGCGAAGCTGATGGGCGCCAACCTGACCGGTGCGAAGTTGGAATCGGCCATTTTTAAAGGTGCGGATCTCTCGCTGGCACGCCTTGAGGGCACTGATCTCACGGATGCTAATTTCACTGACGCCAACTGGTGGTGCGCACGCGGGCTGACCACGGAACAGTTGAGTGCTTTGAAAAGCAAATTTCCACCTTCGGCGAGTGCTTCGGCGGCGTGGAAGGAAGATTACGCGCGCTGGTCAGTGGAGCCGAAGACTCGTTGAACGCGTTGAGCCGGTCAGCGGGGTACGCTCGGCAGAGGTCGGCGGCCGGCGGTTAGAGTGCGGAGTGGCGAAGGGCCCGCGCGTTGTGAACGCCGAGTCTGATCGTGGTGGCTGGTGATTGATCTAAAACAAACTGTAGATAAACGGCGCAGCGGCGGTACCACCCAGTATCACGATCAGACCGAGCAGCAAGAGGGCCGCGAGCGGTGGCAGCAGCCAGAACTTTTTATTTTCTCTTAGAAATAACCAGAATTCACGGGTTACGCTGGGCCGGGCTTTTAGGCCCGCTTGTTCGAAGGCTCGCGCTTTTTCGTGTGACGTCATCGGGAGGTTTTAAAATTGGCGGTAATATTTCTCCGGTGCATCTGCCGGCGGTGCCTCGTGCCAATAGCTTGGCGCACTCCGATCGATGCCCCGACCGAGTGGTCGACGTCGCGCCATCCGCATGGCCAAACCGATCGGCGCGAAGACGAAAAGGTAGATCATTACGAGTAGCGCGTTTCCGACCACGAAACCCACGCAGCCGGCCACGCCGTACCAGATGATATAAAAGGGGCGGGCGATCTGGGGTATCAGCCAGAAGACGAGACCGAGCGCGATGCCGGTGGCGCCGACCATCAGCGCTGCACGTGTGGTTGCCGGCGAGTGGTGCCACCGGCCCGCCGAGAAAAGCGCGGCCGCGACGATCGGGCAGCCGACCACCAGGCTCACCGCAAATTTTCGTCGTTCCGGTAAACTCGGTCGCCAGTTAATTTCCAAAAACGGATTGAGCATGCCGGGGATGGTCTCAATCCAGCTTGAAGCTGGCAACGTAGTCCTGCCGTTCCTTGGCGGCCGTGACGCGCTGCTCGGATTTCCGCAATAAACAGTTTTCTAAAACCAGCAGATCCATCTCAGTGGCGAGGAAACCGCGGCAGGCATCGGCCGGCGTGCAGACGATCGGTTCTCCGCGGACATTGAAGCTGGTGTTGATCATCACGCTGCAATGGGTTTGCCGTTTGAACTCCTGCAAAAGCCGGTAAAAACGTCCATGGCGGGCGGCATCGACCGTCTGCACCCGAGCGGAAAAGTCGACGTGGGTGATGGCAGGGAGCGTGGAGCGGGGCACGTTGATCCGCTGGCGGAGATCGGGATCGCCCATGCGGGTTTGCTCTGCCGGATTCAGTAGCCGCCGTAAGTGCGGGCGCACCTGCGCGACCTGCAGCATATAGGGAGACTCCTGCTCCAAATCGAAAAAATCGGCAGCGTCCTCCGCCAGTACCGCCGGAGCAAAAGGCCGAAAGGACTCCCGGAATTTGATGCTCATATTTATTTTTGCCTGCATCTGGGGGTTGCGCGCGTCGCCCAGAATACTGCGCGCGCCCAGCGCGCGGGGGCCAAATTCCATGCGGCCTTGAAACCAACCGACCACTTGGCCCGCCGCCACGGCGGCCGCCACCACCTGCAAAAGCCCCGCCTCCTCCTGAAACTTTTCGTAACGGAGCCCGCCTCGATCCAAGAGCGCGGCGATTTCCTCATTGCGGAATGAGGGCCCCAACCCCGCTCCGCGCATGCTATCCTGCCCCGCGGGGACTCGGGCGTGGGCGAGCAACTGGTGATGCACAAACAGCGCGGCGCCCAAAGCCCCGCCCGCATCGCCCGCGGCGGGTTGTACGAAAACTTTCGAAAAAAGACCCGAGCGTGCGAGTTGGCCGTTCGCGACACAGTTGAGCGCGACACCACCCGCGAGACACAGATTTCGCGAGCCCGTCAGCCGCTGAGCTGTCGTCGCCATCCGCAGCACAATGGTTTCGGTAACTTGCTGGATCGAGGCCGCCAAGTCCATTTCTCGCTGCGTAATCGCGGATTCGGGCGCGCGGGGCGGCCCGCCGAATAACGCGGCGAATTTTTTTCCCGTCATCTGCAATCCCACTGGGTAACTGAAGTAACTCATATCCAGCGCCAGCGAGCCATCCTCTTTGACGTCGACCAAATGTTTTAGAATCAGCGCCGAAAAACGGGGCTCCCCATAAGGCGCCAGACCCATCAATTTATATTCACCCGCGTTGACTTTAAAACCGCAGAAAAAAGTGAACGCGCTGTAAAGTAACCCGAGCGAATGAGGGAAGCGGAGGGTTTTGAGGACCTTGATCTCGTGGTCCCGCCCGTGGGCGATGGTCGCCGTCTCCCACTCGCCAACCCCATCGACTGTCAGGATAGCGGCCTCGGCGAACGGGGAGGGATAAAAGGCGCTGGCGGCGTGCGCCTCATGGTGGCCGGTGAAGACGAGTTCCCTTGAATAGCGTCCGCCGAGCGCACGGTGAATCTCCCGTCGTAAATGCAGTTTAGTCCGCAGCCATGAAGGCATCGCGAGCATGAAAGAACGCAACCCAGCGGGTGCGTAACCCAAGTACGTTTCAAGAAGGCGATCGAATTTGCGAAAAGGTTTTTCGTAAAAGACGACGTGATCAATTTCGGCGGGAGTGATCTTGGCTTCGGCCAGCACGTATTCCACGGCGCGCGCGGGAAAGTGGTGGTCGTGCTTGATCCGGGTGAAACGTTCCTCTTGCGCGGCCGCGGTGATCTCGCCGCCGCAGATCAGGCAGGCTGCGCTGTCGTGGTAATAGCCCGAAAGACCCAAGATAATAGGGCGCTTCATTCGCGTTGGGTCCGATACCCCGAAGCTTGCTTCGGCTTGGTCGGGTCGAAGGGTGGGCCGTGCGCTCCACGCGCGGCTTCTCCGAGTAGGAAGCACCGACCGATCCAGCCGCACGCGGAGCGCACGGACCACTTTGGAGACGCCGCAGAATTAGGGTGGAGACTCATGACGGAGACAGGTTCGGTTTGCCCAATGCCCCGGAGATTTTTACCCGCGCTGGGTCCGATACCCCAAAGCTTGCTTCGGCTTGGTTGGGTCGAAAGGTGGTCCGTCCGCTCCGCGCGCGGCTTCTCCGATGAGGAAAGACGGTCCGCGGCATGTCTCTGGGCATCTCGATGGCGGGGTGCTTGATCGCACGCTAAGCACCCCGGCCTAGGCGCGAGCGTTCGGGCGGCGGGCGGCCGCGTTAAATCGGGTCGGAGGGCCGGGCTCAGGGGCGATGCTAAGGGCCGGCGGCTGCTAAAATGAAGACGTGGCGCGCCGTGGCGAAGTGGGCGCGCCACGACTGCCTCAAAGGTTTTTATCGGTCACCGCTCCCTCCGAAGCGCTTGTCACGGTGTGCGCATACTTCGCGAGGACGCCATGGGTTTCCTTGGACTTTTTCGGTCGCCACGCTTTCAGACGGGCTTGGATTTCTTTAGCGGGCAGCGCGAGGGTCAGTTCGTTTTTAACGGCATCGATTTTGATCGGATCGCCGTTTTTAATAATGGCAAGTGGGCCGCCGTTGAAGGCCTCGGGGGTGATGTGGCCCACGACGAAACCATGGCTGCCGCCGCTGAAGCGGCCGTCGGTGATGAGGGCGACTTCCTTGCCCAGACCCTTACCCATGATCGCGCTGGTGGGCGAAAGCATCTCCCGCATCCCGGGACCGCCTCGGGGGCCCTCGTTGCGGATCACCATCACGTGGCCTGGTTTGACTTTGCCATCGAGGATCGCGCGCAGAGCGGTCTCTTCTGATTCAAAGGTGATCGCCTTGCCAGAAAACAGGAGACCCTCTTTCCCTGAAATCTTGGCGACGGACCCCTCCGGGGCGAGATTTCCGTACAGAATGCGCAGATGGCTATCGGCCTTGATGGGATTGCTCAGTGGGCGGACGACGTCCTGATCGGTCGGGTAGGGCGCGACGTCCCGGAGATTTTCCGCGACGGTCTTGCCGGTGACAGTCAGGCATTCACCGTGGAGAAGTCCGGCGTCGAGGAGCATTTTCATAAGCGGGGGAAGACCGCCGATGCGCGTGAGGTGCACCATGCCGTATTTGCCGGAGGGTTTGAGGTCGGCGAGCACGGGGACCTTCTTCCCGATCTTGGTGAAGTCATCGAGGGAGAGTTTGACCTTGGCTGAGTGGGCCATGGCGAGCAGGTGGAGGACCGCGTTGGTGGAGCCGCCGAGAGCAATGGTAACGGTGATGGCGTTCTCAAACGCCTTGCGCGTCATGATGTCGCGGGGCCGGATACCGGCTTTCAGGAGAGCGAGAGCGGCGGCGCCGGCGTTGCGGCAATCTTCCTTCTTTTCTTTGGAGATGGCGATCTGCGCAGAGGAATTGGGAAGCGACATGCCGAGGGCCTCAATAGCGGAAGCCATTGTATTGGCGGTGTACATACCGCCGCAAGAGCCTGGACCGGGGATCGAGCAAGCCTCAATTTTGCGGAGCGCGGAATCGTCGATCTTGTTAGCGGAGTGTTGGCCCACGGCCTCGAAGACCGAGACGATATCACATTCTTTTTTAGAATCAGGGTGAATGCCCGGCAGGATCGTCCCGCCGTAAACGAAGACGCCGGGCCGATTAAGGCGTGCAAGGGCCATGATGCATCCGGGCATATTTTTGTCGCATCCGCCGATGGTGACGACGGCGTCAAAGCCCTCACCGCCGGAGACGGTTTCAATGGAGTCCGCAATGACTTCTCGAGAGACGAGCGAATAGCGCATGCCCTGAGTTCCCATACTGATGCCATCGGACACGGTGATGGTGCCGAAGATGATGGCTTTACCGCCGGCGGCGTCCGCACCGCCCGCGGCTTCCCGCGCGAGCTGGTCGATGTGCATATTGCACGGCGTGACCATGCTCCACGTCGAGGCGATGCCGATGACGGACTTTTTAAAATCCGCGTCGCTGAAGCCGACTGTGCGGAGCATGGAGCGAGCGGGCGCTCGGTCAGCACCGTCGTGAATGACGGAGGAGAATTTACGTGTGTGATCGGTGGCGTTGCCCATAGGTAAAAGTCAGCAGACTAACGTGCGCGAATTTCAGCAAGTCTTGTCTTTCGAGTTACCTCAAAATGTTCCGGGGCTTCGCCGTGGCGGATGCGGAGCTGGTACCCTGGGTCGCAGAATCTTTTTTTGCGTTCACTTTTTGCGGAGAAGATGGTGGCCGGCGGCCGGATGGGGGTGGGGTTGCTCGTTGATTGGGGGGAGGGAGAGATCGGGAAAGTGCACGGGGAGTAGCGCGGGCAGGACGTTCCGCCCGAGCGCGTGATTCGCGAAGGCCGAGGGGTTGCGGGCCGCGTTTGCGATGTAGGCGTTGCCGTTGTACGACGAGCGCGTGATTCGCGTAGGCCGAGGGGTTGCGGGTGCGGGAACGTCCCTCGCCCCAGACGCCGTCACGGCGCCAGTGATGGCGGATCTCCACGCCGGCCCAGTGGCCTTGGACGAGGGCGGGCTATTGCGTCGGGGTGTGCGCGGTGGGCTCGGCGCTGGACCAGTCGGCACGGACTTCGTCGGTAGCGAGCGCCGCGCGCTTCACCGTCCGGGTGCAGCGTACCCGGATCAGGGCGCCGGTGCCCGGCGGAATACTTCCTCCTGCGAGATCATCTGGGGAAGGGTGATCGGCCGCACGCCTTTGGGCGGGGCGATCACTCCGGCTGCACAGGCGGCGGGCACGCTCACGGCCGACAAGGCCCGCCGGGCGGACGGATCGAGCGGACGCAGCCAGAGGCGCTTGGGCCGCTCGTTTGCCACATAAAAATCAGCCCGGTGCCGGCTGTAGCCTTCGCTGAAACCGACCGGTTCCCAATTGCTGGCCTCGTAGCAGGTGCCCGCCGACGCCTCCGGGGCGGTGAAGCTTTCGGCGAGCCGCGGGCGATAGCCGAAGTTTTCCCGCCACTGCGCGGACAGCGCGCGCAGGGCCGCCCCCATCGCCTGGGAGGCGAGGTTGGGCGACCGGCCCTTTTCACCCAGCACGAGGAAGCGGCGGTTCTGCACGATGAGCTTCAGGCGATCCACCCGCTGGTTCGCGCTCCAACCAATCCAACGGTCGCGATCCTTGAGCGCATATCAGGCCGGGCCCCACACCAGCAAGGCCGCCACCTCGCCCTGCACCGTGACGACCTGCCGGAGATAATCCCCGACCGACCGCCCCGCCCCGAGGTAATGGCCCTCCGTCAACTGCGCGTCGAACCGCGCGATCTCCGCCGCGGCTGCGACCCGTACCGCCACGGTCCCGCTGGGCTCCGCCGAAATAGTTTCGTCTGTCGTGACGGGCGTTTTGGTGGCTTCATCCCAACCTACCTCAGCGCAAACCGCTCCCATTGTTTAGCCCAAAGTAGAGCGCTTGCTCACCATCCACTTCCGATTCGATTCCAAGAGACCTTGGTCGGTTTGGGGGGGAGAGGAAAAGGCTGGGCAATCGAGAAGGTGGTCGCGCAGAATCGCCCTCTATGGAAACAAGGCGGAAAGTGGCAATGGTCACCGGGGCGGGCTCGGGTATTGGCCGCGGGGCGGTACTCGGCTTTCTTGCGGCCGGCTATGCGGTCGTGTTGGCGGGACGGCGGGCTGAGGCGCTGGCCAGTGTGGCGGCGGCGAGTGGAGTCCCGGAGGGGCGCTATCTGCTCGTCCCTACGGACATCATGTCGCCGGACGACGTGGGGCACCTTTTCGCACGGACTCGCGAGACTTTTGGGCGGCTGGATGTATTATTTAATAACGCTGGTACGAATGCCCCGTCCGTGCCGATGGAGGAGCTGACGTTTGCTCAGTGGAAAACGGTGCTGGAGACTAATTTGACAGGGCCGTTTCTTTGCACTCAGGAAGCGTTTCGGATGATGAAGGGCCAAGATCCCCAAGGGGGGCGGATTATTAACAATGGTTCGATTTCCGCTCAAGTGCCTCGGCCGAATTCCGCGCCCTATACGGCGGCCAAGCATGGGATCACGGGGCTCACGAAAGCGACCGCGCTCGATGGGCGGGCCTTTAATATCGCGTGTGGACAAATTGATATTGGCAATGCGGATACTGCGATGGGCGGGCGGATGAAGCGAGGTGTCCCGCAGGCAAATGGGGCGATCGCCGTGGAGGCGACGATTGAGGTGGAGCCGGTCGTGCAGGCGGTGCTGTACATGGCGGGTCTGCCGCTTTCAACCAATGTGCTGAACATGACGGTGATGGCGACGCAGATGCCGTTCGTGGGCCGCGGGTGAGGTCGTTTCCTGAGCGCGATGGGGCCGGCGGGTGAACCGCTCGACCCTCCTCCCATCGTTGGGCAGCCCCGCGGGCGGTTAGCGGTGGCTCAGCATCTGAGCGTAAATGGGCAGGAAGGTGTCTAGTCACCGCGGGCGCCGTGTTGAGCGAACCGGGACGGCGCCTTTACAAATCCGATCACTGAACTCGAGATCACCGCAAGGGGAGAGAGCGGCGCTGGTGGGGTCATCGTCAATCGGCCAAGGCGTTAGACGTGTTGAGATGTTCCGCGCCAGTATACTTCTGCGACTGTTCGTCGGCGTGGTAGCTGGACCGAACCAAGGCCCCACTCTCCACGACACCGAGTCCGAGGCTAAGACCGAATTTCTTCCAATGCAGAAACTCTTCCGGTGGTGCCCAGCGGGCGACGGGCAAGTGTTGCGGCGTCGGCTGAAGATATTGACCGATGGTCAGGATATCCGTGCGGTCGGCCGCGATGTCGCGCAGAGTCTGTTCGATCTCGGCAGCGGTTTCGCCGAGGCCGAGCATAATGCCCGTCTTGGTGACGAAACCCCGGCCTTTTGCATGGCGCAATACGGAGCGAGAACGGTCGTAACGAGCCTGGACGCGCACTGGTTTCTGGAGACGCTCGACGGTCTCGACGTTGTGATTAAAGATATCTGGCGTCGCATCCAGGACGATATCGATGTGCGCGGTGTTGCCCTTAAAATCAGGTGTAAGGACTTCGATCGCAGTTTGGGGATTGCGATGGCGGATGGCGCGGATAGTGGCGGCCCAGACGCTCGCGCCGCCGTCGTTCAGTTCGTCGCGCGCGACGCTCGTGACGACGCAGTGCTTGAGGTTCATCTTCGCGACGGCGTCAGCGACGCGAGCTGGTTCCCCGAGGTCGAGCTCAGTGGGGCGGCCGGTGGCAATTGCGCAAAAGTTGCATGAGCGCGTGCAGATATTGCCGAGGATCATAACCGTGGCGGTGCCGCGGGACCAGCATTCCCCCAGGTTGGGGCACTGCGCGCTTTGGCAGACGGTGTGCAACTTATTTTCATCGACGAGCCGACGAGTCGCGGCGTAGCCAGGGCCGCTCGGAAGTTTTGCCCTGAGCCAGGAAGGTTTGCGCGTAGTTTGCGTCGACAGAGACATCGGCCAAAACGCACACGAACTCTGATTAAGCGCAAGCGGGTTCTCGGAGGTTTTTTTTGATTGGTGGTGACATCGAACTGCCGCGTCCTCGTGTCGGGCGGGTGACTACCGCTGGCCGAACTGACGAAGCGAGTGACTGGGGACCAGCGCGCGCAAGCTGGCGGCAGGTGCGAGCGGTCTCTGGGCGGTCGCTGCTAAGAGCTGTGCTCAGACCGGCCTAGGCGCTGAGCGGATGGATGGCGCCGCTGATTTAGCAGCTAGAAATTCTGGCAATTGCTGCCAGAAATGAGCGGCCAGAGAGGCGTGCACGGCGGCGAGATCGATTGAGCGAGACAGCTCGGTGTGCATTGAAGTCACGGTGCCCTCGGAATTAGTTATCCCGCAGGGCACGATGCCTGCAAAGTGAGCGAGGTTGACATCGACGTTTAAGGCAAAGCCATGGTAAGTGACCCACCGTCGCACGGCGACGCCGATCGCGGCGATCTTGCGTGCGCCGAGCCAGATCCCCGTCTTGCCCTCACGACGGTTTCCCGCCAGGCCCCAGTCGCCGAGAGTTGCCAAAAGGACATCCTCGAGAAAGCGGAGGTAGGCGTGCAAGTCACGGCGGACCTCGAGGCACACGATCGGGTAACCGACGATCTGGCCGGGACCGTGGTAGGTGATGTCGCCCCCGCGGTTAGTCGGTAAGACGGCAATACCTTCTCGCTCAAGGCGGGGGGCGTCCCAAACGAGATTCGCGAGGGCTCCAGCGCGTTGGCCGTGCGTGAAAACGGGATCGTGTTCGGTTAAAACCAAGGTGTCGCCAATGCCGCCGCTGAGGCGACGCGTGACTAGCTCGCTCTGGCGATGCCACGCATCTTTATAGCTGGTCCGTCCCCAGTATCGGGTTGAGTGCAGAGCGGTGGTGCCTTCGGGCATGACCTCGAGGGTCGATCATTCCGGCACGGAGGCAACCTTCGTCTGCGTTCGGCTGCGGCGTATAAGCGACGGGCCGCGGTCATGGATTACTCGCACTTTTTTTGGATGGTTAGCGCCTCAGCATCGACAAGGTGGCGTCAATGCGGAACGCTCCGTTCTTCCCCCCAATCCCCTCCATCCCATGTCGTCTTCCGTGTCGCCTGCATCGTTTGATTTTCCGACGGCCACACGTGTGCGTTATAAAGTTGTCGGACTCTCGATTGGGTTGGCGATGGTAACGTATTTGGATCGAGCCTGCATAGGCACGCTCGCACCGGAGATCATGAAGGATCTGGTTCTGAGCAGGGAGCAGATGAGCCTAGTCTACAGCGCTTTTGCGCTCGCTTACGGTTTTTTTGAAATTCCCACGGCGTGGTGGGCCGATCGGCGAGGCACGCGCCACGTCCTGACGCGCATTGTTTTGTGGTGGTCGGCTTTTACAATGGCGACCGCGGCCGCGTTTAATTTCTCCTCCTTGATTGTCATCCGTTTCTTATTTGGGGCAGGTGAAGCGGGCGCGTGGCCGTGCGTAGCGCGGACCTTTTCGCGCTGGATTCCCCTGAGCCAACGCGGCCGCATTCAAGGGATTTTTTTTAGTGGCGCCCACTTAGCGGGCGGGCTCACTCCGATGATCGCTCTCGGTATCAGTGCGCTCTGGGGCTGGCGCGCCGTCTTCCTCGTATTTGGCCTGATTGGTCTGATTTGGACGGTGGTTTGGTATCGCTGGTTTCGGGACGAACCGACGGCGCACCCGGAGGTGAACAGCGCAGAAGTCGCGCTGATCACTTTGGGCCGGGGGCCTGCCAGCGCGGACCACGAAGGATGGGCCTATTGGCGGCGCCTCCTCGCCCATCGCAATACGCTGCCGCTTTGCTTGGCGTACATCCCGAACAGCTGCGCATTCTATTTTTGCATCACATGGCTGCCGACTTACTTGAAAGAGAAGCACCACTTCGAGGCACTGGCCTTGGGCTTTTTCTCAGGGCTGCCTTTAATGGCGGCGGTGGTCGGCGACCTTTTCGGTGGCGCCGCCACAGACTGGGTAACCGTTAAATTTGGGCTGCGGATCGGCCGCGCGGGAGTGGCCGGTCTAGGGAACGCGATCGCGGGTTTAGCGATGTTGGCAGCGACCCAGGTGCACCATCCGATTGTCGCGATCTCGTTAATTTCTTTTTCCGTGATGGCGACGATGGCAACTCTCGGCGCGACGTGGGGCACGTGCCTCGATATTGGCGGGCAACACGTGGGAGTGGTCAGTGCGGCGATGAATACGGCTGGGCAGGTGGGCGGATTTTGCACGCCGCTCGCAGTAACGGGATTATTGGCCCACTACGGCGACTGGAATGCCCCCATCATGGCGATCGGCGGGATCTTTTTGCTGGGCGCGGCCTGCTGGCTCCTGGTCGATCCACGCGACCCGGTTTTCGCGTAATTCTGTCGGCGCCACAGGCACTCGTGATTTGTTCGCGTGCTCGTAATCAAATTTAAAGAAATCGAAACGCGCTGTCGTTCTTAAATGTTTGGCCGTCGGGTTCGACAGCGGGCAAAGCATATGCTTTAAAAACGTCATGAAGACTCGCATCGGGATTCTTACTGGTGGTGGAGATTGCCCTGGCTTGAACGCCGTGATTCGCGCCGTCGTCAAATCTGCCTTCAAACGCGGTTGGGAAACTTTGGGAATCATGGGGGGCTTCGAGGGTTTGTTGGCGCCGACGAACAGCCGAGTTCTTAATTATCATGAGATGGATGGGCTTCTCTACCTCGGGGGCACAATTTTGGGTACGTGTAATAAGGGACGATTCTCGGGTAAGACCGGCCACGGCGAGACTCGCCAGATTGATCCGGACGTGCTGGTCGACGCCCGCGCGGGCTTTGAGTCGCTGGGGTTGCGGGCGCTGGTTGTGGTCGGCGGTGATGGCTCTTTGACCATCGCTCAGCAATGCTTTGAGGCTGGTATTCCGGTCGTTGGCGTGCCCAAGACCATCGACAACGATATTGACGGCACGGTCGTCACCTTCGGATTTGACAGCGCGGTGTCATTTGCGACCGATGCGCTCGACCGGCTGCGCTCCACCGCGCAGAGCCACGATCGCGTAATGGTCGGTGAAGTTATGGGCCGTTATGCTGGCTGGATCGCGGCGCACGCCGGCATCGCGGGTGGGGCGGATGTGATTTTGATTCCCGAAATTCCGTTTCACATGGATGCTATTTGCCGCGTCGTCGCGGAGCGGGAAGCGGAAGGGAAACGGTTCACGTTGGTGGTGGTGGCGGAAGGCGCGCGCGAGGCGGGCAGGGACTTCGTGACGATGGGCGAGGCGGGGGCGATTCGCGAGGCGCGGCTCGGCGGGATTGGTGCCGTGGTCGCTGAAGCGATCGGCCGTGGTACCGGAAAAGAGACGCGCGTCTGCGTGCTGGGGCACCTGCAACGGGGTGGGGTGCCGACTACTTTTGACCGGCTCCTCTGCACTCGGTTTGGCGCGAGTGCGGTCGAGCTGATTAGTAAGGAAAAGTACGGCTACATGGTCGCGCACCATCCACCCGATACATCGGCAGTCCTCATTTCATATGCCGTCGGTCGGCTGCGCACCGTCCCGCTGGATGGCGATATTCTCCGCACCGGTCGCGCTCTCGGCATCAGCTTTGGGGATCGTTCACCTGCCTCCTCTTAAAGTCTGGCCGATCCGCCGGCTCCGAGCCAACCGCCGGCAACGCGTGGTGATTCTCCGCCGACTCAAGGCCGGGGTCATCTCAGCGGAATTCGCTCGCATCACCCCAGCGGCCATTTTGCTTGCGAACTGATCGGGCGGCTTGTGCACCCAGCGGGTGTGGGCCAAAAGGGACGCATGATCATCGATGCGCACGTTCACCTTTACCCACCGGAAATCAGCGCGGACCCAGCGGCTTGGGCGGCGACGGCGGGCGAGGCGCAATGGGCCGCGCTATGCTTGCGTCGGCGCAAGGATGGGCGACCAGTCCAATCATTTCCGAAGGTCGACGAACTTTTACGAATGATGGACGCGGCACAGATTACCCACGCCGTGCTTCTCGGCTGGTACTGGGAAAAACCCGCCAACTGTGTGGCCCAGAATAGATTTTATGCTGCCTGCGTGCGCGCGCACGCCGATCGTTTATCGGCGTTTGCGACGTTGCATCCGGCGGCGGGCCGCATTGCGGTGATTAACGAGCTGCGGCGAGCACGTGAGGAGGGGCTGGTGGGCCTAGGCGAGCTGTCGCCGCATTCTCAAGGTTACGCGATCGATGACGCAGTTTTCGGTGAGGTGATTACGCTGGCGGGCGAGTGGGGGTTCCCTGTCAATTTTCATGTAACGGACCCCGCTGCCCGCCCGTACCCCGGACGGGTGGACACTCCGCTTGAGGATTTTGGCCAGCTCGCGCGGGCGTTCCCAGGGACGACGTTTATTTTGGCGCACGGTGGAGGCCTTACGCCCGTGGTTGCTGCGGGGGTGGTCGCCCGCGCTTGTCCCAACGTGTACTACGATACCGCCGCGTTCCCGCTGATCTATGGCGAAGAAGTTTGGGTGAAGATATGGGAGCGCCTCGGGCGCGAGCGGATAATTTTCGGTTCGGATTTCCCCTTGAATCTTTATCCTGCGATGGCGGGCGGTCCGGAAATGGCGCGCTTTTTGGCGGAAGCTCGACGCGCGGGAGCAGATGCGCGAGTGCTGGGAGAAAACGTCCGGAAATTATTAAATATCACGGCAACGAACGACTAACCGTGTTTTAAAAGTTCACTAAAAACGCCGCTGGTTGGGTCGCGTGCGATGATTTGCAAGCCGGTGGTTAGGCCTGACGGCAGGAGTACGGGGATGGTCAGGACGGGTTGCCCGCCTAAACTCGCCGGTGTCGTTATTTTAAGGATACGTGTGCGGATCTCCGGCGTACACGCGGCCTTGGTCGGAGCCGGCGTGGGTGAGGCCGGGAGCACGAGGAAGTCGTAGGTGGAGAAAAATTGCGCCCAGAAAGCCCGCACGTTTCCAAGCACCCCGCGCGCCGCTGCGCCTTGTTCAGGCGAAACGGTGTGGACGCGGTTGAGTCGTTGCCAGACTTGTGGATCGTAGCGGTCGCGGAAATTGGCCGCCCACGTATGGTGGGTTTGCCAAGCCTCCAGGGCGACGATCGTGTTGTAAGCCTCGAGCGCAGGGGCGAAGCCGGTTTCCAGTTCCGCACGGGTCGTGGCGTCCGCTGGTCTCGTGAGATGAGCGGCGGCTCGCCCGCAGGCGGCGGCAACCTCGGGATCGAGGAGACCATACTCAAGGTAGCACCCGCGTGGCGCGCGCGCCATGGGTTGACTGGGGACGAGCGCGGCGAGGGTTTTCTGGAGATCGCCGGCGGTGCGAGTGAACCAGCCCGGCGTATCAAAAGTGGGCGAGAGCGGAAACGCATCGCGGATCCATGGATCGCCGGGGGTAAGGCGGAAACCGAAAAGGCCGCAGAAGGCGGCCGGCACGCGGACGGAGCCCCCCGTATCACTCCCAAGGGCGAACGGAGTGATCTCGGCCGCAACGACGGCGGCGGAACCACTGCTGGACCCGCCGGTCGTGCGCCCAGGAAACTGGGGGTGTTCGCAGTCGCCATAATGGGGGTTCTCTCCAGTCACCCCGTAGGCGAATTCATGCAGCTGGGTTTTCCCGACGAAAACTGCGCCCTGCTGGTGGAGCGCTTGGGCAAAGGCGCCGTCGACGGGAAGCGACGGCCGCACTTCTGGCAAGAAGGTGGATCCAGCGAGTGTGACCGTGCCGGCCACGTCGAAAAGGTCCTTGGCGAAATACGGGACGCCACCGAGCGGCTGATGGCGCGGCGAGGCGGCAAAGCGCGCGGTGATCTCATCGACGGAGGCGAGGTGGGCAATCGCCGCCCGTTGCTGGGCGGGCGAGAAGCTGCGCCGGACGCGGTGGTGGACTTCGTGCGCGGCCTGCGCCGGCGAGAGTTCTTGCCATGCAGAGAAGTTCATCAAAAAACTATTCTGAAAACGTGGGCGCGAGGCAACTCTCGCTTGAGTTTGCTCGCGTTATCAACGCGTGCATTATTTTCCAATCATGCGATTTCGGTTTAGCTATTTAATTTTATCCGCGGTCATCATCGGGGGCTCGGGCTGTGATCGAAAGGAGACGACCAAATCGGCTCAGAGCAGTCGGCCCATGCTTCGCAAAGTGGTTTTGCAAACCGATTGGTTTCCGCAGGCCGAGCATGGTGGGTTTTATCAGGCGCAGGCCCGTGGTTTTTACGCGGAGGCCGGTCTCGCAGTCGATATTCTGCCGGGTGGACCGGGTGCTGGGATCAAGCTGAAGGTAGCCCGAGGTGAAGCCGATTTTGGTATGAATCGGAGCGACGATATTCTTTTAGCGGCCAGCCAGGGCCTCCCGCTCGTCATGGTGGCGGCCACCATGCAACATGATCCGATGGGCCTCATGGTGCACGCCGCGAGCCCTGTGAAAACCTTCGCCGACCTGAACGGACGCACCGTCATCGGAAATGTCGGGATGGCTTACTTGCCCTACCTCGAGCGTAAATTTGGTATCCACTTTGAGAAACGTCAAAACACCTACGGCATTGGTGAATTCCTCGCGAATCGGGAGGTCATTCAGCAGTGCGTGCTAACGAGTGAACCGTATTTTGCCGAGCAGCAGGGGCGCGCCGTCCGAACGCTCCAGCTCGCGTCGTCGGGGTACGATTGTTACCATGTGATTTTTTGTCGGCGTGATCTGGTGCGACTCGCGCCGGTGGTCGTGGGCGCTTTTGTCCAGGCTTCGATTCGTGGTTGGCGCGATTATTTATTTGGAGATGCCGCGCTCGGGGACGCTTTGATTTTACAGCGCAATCCGCAGATGACGCCGGAGTTGTTGAATTATGCACGCAGCGAAATGATCATTCATCGGCTGGTCGATGGAGACCCCTTGGTGGGTGAGGGCATTGGGCAACTGTCATTGACGCGACTCGAGGAGCAGGCGGGCCTGCTCTTAGCTCTGCAGATTTTGGAGGTTCCGGTCGCTCTAGCCGGTGTGGCCACGCGGCAGTTTCTGCCGACGCGCTCCCTGCCTTGATTCTCGTTGCGCGCCTGGGGGAGAAGGTTGTTGGATGCGCGCTTTCACCACGATGAATCCTGAAGATAAACTCACCGAACTTGGTCTCACGCTGCCCACTCCTCCCGCTGCCGCCGGCAGTTATGTGCCGACCGTGCGCACGGGAAATTTGCTCTACTGCGCGGGCACAATCTGTCTGTTCAACGGGCAGATGACGCACGTCGGTCAGGTCGGCAAGGAGCAGACGGTCGCGACCGCGCGCCAGGCGGCGGAGGTGTGCGCGCTCAATACGCTGGCCAACATCAAGGCCGCCGTCGGTTCACTCGACCAAGTGACGCGGATCGTTTTTGTTACCGGCTTCGTCAACGCGGTGGATGGCTTTACGGAAAGTCCCGCGGTCATTAATGGCGCGAGCGATCTCTTTGTGAAAATTTTCGGCGAGGCCGGCAAGCATGCGCGCGCAGCTGTGGCGGTGAGTGGACTTCCGCGCGGCACCACCGTTGAAGTGCAGGTCGTCGCTGAATTAAAAAGTTAGGGCCAAAGACCAGTCGCCTTAGCTGATTTGCCGCATCAGCACCTTCGCATTACGCCCGCTTTCTTCATAGACCTTGAGACGGGCTTCCGGAAGAATCTCTTTGGTCGTCTCTTCGAATCCGACGACATTGGTGAAAAACCCGAAACTTTGGGTCGAAAGCGCGATGATCGTCGTCGTGCCCCGCTCCTTGGCCACCATGCAGGCGTAATCGACCATTTTCTTCCCGATGCCTCGGTTGTGGTAAAACGGCATCACGTAAAGCGAGCCCACTTCAGCCAAGTGTTGCTTGTCAGGGTAAAAATAGAGCGTGACGCACGCGATGATGTTCTCGTCGATTTCGAAAACAAAGAACTGCTCGATATTCTTTTCAATCGCCTGCTGGGATCGGAATATCAGTTCCTCACGACGAACGGCGGCGCGCGTCAAATTATAGATCATGCGCACGTCGCTCTTCCGCGCCTTGCGGATCTGCGCGTAGTCGTTGCCGTAAACGAGTGAGCCAACGCCTTCGTTGGAAAAGACCTCATTAAGCAGTCCATCGAAAACCCGTCCGTCAAGGATGTGGACCCGCGGAGTGCCCGTCTCGATCGCCTTGATGGCGTGAGCCGCCTTGCTCAAACTGTCGGCCGCGATCCGCTCTGGTTCGCCCAGCACCATTTTCTTGAGTGCATCCACGGAGATCTCCCGGCGAATTTCGCCGTCAATCTCCAGGCCCGAGGCCGGCGTGAGATAAATGATTTTGGTCGCGTGGAGTGCTTCCGCCATTTCGGCGGCGAGCAGATCCGAATTTACCCGCAGTGATTTTCCGTCCGGCCCAAAAGCCACGGGCGAAACCACCGGCACGACCTGACGGTCGATGAGTTCGGTGATGAATTCTTTGTCGATGCGTTCAACCTTGCCGGTGAATTGTTGATCCACGCCCTTGATAATACCAAGAGGCAGTGCCCGCACCGCGTTGGTCGTGGCGCATTTTAAAATATTTTGAGTGAGACCCTCCACGATGATGTGGGCGACCCGCGAAGATGCTCGGATGGCGAGATCCAAGGTCGCGGCATCTGTCAGGCCGCTGCCATCGGAATTGGAGATGGGCACGTTGCGCACAACCGATAGCTCCCGCAGTTGGTGGCTGATCCCATGCACCAAAACCACCTTGATCGCGAGGGAACGGAGCACCGCGATATCGACGAGCAAATTCCCGAAATTATCGTCGGCCACGATTGAGCCGTCCACAGCGATGATGAAAATCTGACCCTGGAAACGGGGAACGTACTTCAGGATACCACGGAGATCCGTCGGCTTGATCGTCGTAGCGAGCGCGGACGTCGGAGCGGAAGGTTGAGACTGGCCGGTGCCGTTGCTGATACTCATCAATGTTTGGGCGAAGGGTTGTCGGCGAAGTCGAGGTTCACGTCAATAGCCACGCGAAACGCGCGAACACTCGATCTAAAAAAACCGGTCGCACGTTGCCCGTTAAAACGTCAGGACTGCTCTGGGCTTGGGCGACGATCGGGGGAGTCGCCGCGGGCGGGCGGAGGGCGGGCGAGGCCTTCATCGCGCGGGTGAGCCAGCCGAGGCGTGAGTCGGCGAGGATATGTTATTCAACGGGTATATGGTACCACCAGGCGTCGGAGGTCCAATCCCGCTCGGTGGGGGTGGAATGTTGAAAGAGCCGACTAAGATGGAGAATAATCTCGCCGTTGGTTCGATCTTCGCGCGCAGAAAAATTCGACAGCGAAAGGTCGGGGCTGTCCCCCGGGCCACGATCATCCACGACGCGAAGGGATGCTGGTTGCAAAAGACCTGTGCGACGGTCGACCTCGCCAATCACAAACGGAAAGCGCGGGCGATTGCCCACAGGATTTTCTGGAGTAATATTTCCGAGCCAAAATACCCTGCCAGACGAGTGGTTAATCAGCTGAGAGCAGGACGCTGGTGAAAAAAAATTGGTCCCGTCTGAAAAAGTCCACGGTACGGGCGCTGTCCACGTGTGGCCGCGATCGCCGGAGAAGGCGACCCAACGGCGAGCGGGGAGGGCGGGGCGGGTGTGATTAGAACCTCGCAAGATCATCATCAGGCGACCTTCGTTCAGTAAGGCCAGCGTCGGCTCATCCATACCGCGCGTTGATCGTGCGGGGTCAGCCTGCACCCGCGCGGAGAGCTGCCACTCCAAGCGCCGTCCGTCGGGCAGCCACCGGCCATGCAGCACCGCCGCATCCGTGTAAGTATAACCGCCGCCAGGATTGGTGGCTTCGCCATCGGGCCCGCTCGGAGTGATGATGACCGGAATTAAAATCGTGCCGTCATCGAGCTGGAGCGGTACGGAAGCGGTATCGCCGATCATAAAGCAGGTGCGCCCTGTTTCGACTCCGGGGATGGGGTGCGTCCGCGAAAACTCGGCCCCGCGATGAATGATGGGTTCATCGAGGTACCACGTGCGCCCGCCGTCCTCGGATGCGCTGTAGTAGACGACCCATTGTTTCATCCCCTCGAGGGGATCGTCGTTCGGCAAGATTCCCTCGATGCGAAAACGCAGGAGTCGGCCGGTGCGCGGATCTACCCAGGCGCCACGCATCATCCGGCGCAATTTACCTTGGGGCCGCACCTCTAATGTTGGCATCTCAGTGGCCGCTGACCAGGTGTGCCCGTGGTCCAATGAAGATCGAAAGTAGGCGGTTTCGGTCGTGTCGGAACGCGTCATTAACTCATGGATCGAAATTAACGCGGTGCCCGTTGGTGTCGTGTAATAGGTGTTCGCGAGGACCGCGGTCCGCGGGGCGGGTGATGCCAAGAATATTTCGCGTCGGATTTCACCGACAGGACGCTGAGACAATCCCTTGCTGGGTTGCGCCAGCAGGCCGATGGGTATAAAAAAAGCGAGGAGGCGGGCTGACTTAAACGTGTCGCCGACCCATTGGCCTGGGGATAAGATATTCATGACGGAGATTTTATTTAGAAAGTTTTGGGGGCCCCGCCGCGCGCCGTTTGAAATCCGATTGGGGTAAATTCATGCGTAAATGCGAAGCGGCGTCAGCCCCGAATTCCACGGCTACGGAAGTTGCTCTAAGCGATTCCGCACTCCGATCCAAGTCGTGATTTTTGCCGTAATCAGTGCGGATCCACTGACTTTTTGCAGTCGCGGCTGCTCCAGTCGACCGCGATGGCGGCTCAGGCGAGGAGAGCTGCAAACCTCGGTCAATGAGGAAGCCGGCCGATGTTGTCCCTGGCGACGGTCGCATGGATTATCGCTCGGAATTGTTTTAACGAACAGGTGGGTTTTAATTACGAGGTGGCGGGGGCGATGGACCGATTTCGCTGGAATCATATCGTCTGTCGCAGAAAGTGTTCATCTGCGTATGCTCCAGATTTCGCTCGAAAGACCCGGTAGTTTTAAAGCCAAAACGGGATGTATTCCAGCGATTTCCTGTGGGCAGGCCCTTGTGCGGGTGCATCGGATTGGCATTTGCGGCACGGATATTCACGCGTTTGCGGGACGCCAACCGTTTTTTGATTACCCCCGTATCTTGGGTCACGAACTTGGGGTCGAGGTCATTGACCCAGGCGACGAGCCGAACGGTTTAAGGGCAGGGGATCGCTGTGCGGTAGAACCTTACTTGACCTGTGGTCGCTGCGTCGCCTGCCGCCGCGGCAAGACCAATTGCTGCACTGAATTAAAATGCCTCGGCGTCCACACGGACGGAGGGATGCGCCCTTACCTCGCGCTGCCCACTCGCAAGTTACATCGTTCCGCTACCTTGGGTTACGAATCACTCGCGTTGATCGAGACGCTCGGCATTGGCGCGCATGCGGTCGAGCGAGCCGAGATTCAGCCTGATGATTTTGTCCTCGTGATCGGGGCTGGTCCGATCGGCTTGAGTGTGGTCCAATTTGCCCGACTGAGCGGCGCGACGTTGGCCGTCATGGACGTAAATGCCATGCGCCTCGAATTTGTGCGCACGCACTTGGGCGTGAGCCACACCCTGCAAGCACCGAGCGATCCTGTCGCCGCTCTGCGTGCCATCGGTGGTGGCGATCTGCCGACCATCGTTATTGATGCAACGGGCAACGCGAGATCGATGGCCGCCACCTTCGAGCTGACCGCCCATGGTGGTCGCATCGTTTTCGTGGGTCTCGTGCAGGGCGATATTACCTTCAGCGATCCCCATTTGCACCGCCGCGAGCTCACCCTTTGCGCGAGTCGTAACGCGACTGCGGCCACGTTCCGTACGATCATTGACTTAGTGGAGTCAGGTCGTATCGACGTGACGCCTTGGATCACTCACCGCTTTCATTTAGAGGAAACTCCCACTTTTTTTCCTGCAGAAATCGCCGGCAACCCACGCGTGGTCAAAGCGATGATCACCGTGCCAGCTTAACGTTTACCATGTTAACTCCGATTACCCCCATGCGCGCATTAATTGGTCGAGTCACCTTGGCCGCCCTCCTCGGCGCATTCTTCGGTGGTCGGTGGCTCCACGCCCAAAGTGACGCGCACTGGTTCAAAGGTAATCTGCACACCCACTCGCTCTGGAGCGACGGTGATGATTACCCGGAAATGATCGCGGCTTGGTACAAGCAAGAGAATTACCATTTTCTCGCGATGTCTGATCACAACATTTTGGCCGAAGGAACGCGCTGGTTCGAAATCAAGTCACCGGTTTCGCTCAAAGGCGAGGTGGTGCAACGAGGTGGCGGAGCGGTCCTGCAAAAATATTTACAGCGCTTCGGCGCGGACTGGGTCGAGCAGCGGCAAGTCGGCGTGAAAAAAGAAGTGCGCCTGAAACCGCTCGATGAATACCGTGTGCTGTTGGAGGAGCCCGGTCGCTTTCTGATGATCCCGAGCGAGGAAATTACCGGCAGCTGGACGTTGCCCAAAACCAGCACGATGCCCGAGCGCAGCGGTCCGGTTCACATCAACGCGACCAATCCGCGCGAATTCATTAAGCCCCATACCGCCGATAACGCCACCGAGGTCATGGCGCGCACGCTTAACGATGTGGCGGCTCAGCGGGAGAAATCCGGCCAACCCATGTTCGCTCACATCAATCATCCGAACTTTCGCTGGGGCATCACCGTTGAGGAATTGATGCGAGTTCAGGGCCAGCGTTTTTTTGAAGTCTACAATGGCCATCCTGGAGTCGAAAATGCGGGTGATGCTACTCGTCTGAGCATGGATTCGATGTGGGATGTCATGCTGACTTTTCGCCTGGCCGAGTTAAAGCTCGGCTTGGTTTTCGGTATCGGGGTTGATGATTCTCACAGCTATCACGCACTCGGTTTGGGGCGGAGTAATGCGGGGCGTGGTTGGGTCATGGTGCGCGCGCGGCACCTCACTCCCGCGAGCATCGTCCTTGCGATGGAGGCAGGTGATTTTTACGCGAGCTCAGGTGTTTATCTCAACGATGTGCGCCGGGCGCCCGGCGAGCTCAGCGTCGAAATTCGTGCGGAGGCCGGCGTCACTTACACCGTCCAATTTATCGGTACCCGCCGAGGATTTGACCGTGGGAGCGAACTGATGCCGCCGCCGAGCAATGAATCGACGCCGCGCCGCACGTTGCCCCATCATCGTTATAGCAAGGAGGTGGGCGCGGTCTTGGCGGAAGTTTCGGGCCCAAAGGCAATTTATCGCTGCAAAGGCGACGAAATCTACGTTCGCGCTAAAATTATTTCAACAAAACCAAAGCAAAACGGCAGCGTGGCCGGTGAATTTGAAACTGCTTGGACGCAGCCCGTGGTGGGGGCCTTGCCGTAGATGGGCGCAGGCTTCGCGGTCGGGCTCGAGACTCAGAGGCGCATGCCCGCAGCGAAGCCGAAATCGCCCGGCTGGCGCGAAAAGACTTTGGTCGGATCGGCCGAGCGGGCCGCGATTGATAACCCGCGGTGAGCTGGCTGGGCGGCTTAACCTTCCGCGCGTTTCAGCCGGAAAAAAGTTTGCAGGAGCTCGCGACACTCCGCTTCAAGCACCCCGCCCGCCGTCAATTCAAGATGGTGGTTCACTCGCGGTAGATCGTTCAAGTTGGTCGCACCGCCCAAGCAGCCCATTTTCGGATCGGGGACGGCGTAGCAGACTCGCCGTACGCGGGACATGAGGAGAGCGCCCGAACACATCGGACACGGCTCTTTCGTGACGAACACGGTGGCCCCGGCGAGTCGCCAATCGCCCATTTTCGCGGCAGCTTGGGTAATCGCGAGCATCTCGGCATGGGCGGTCGGGTCACGTGCGCTCTCCACGGCATTATGGGCCGCGCCGATCACCTCACCCTCCAGTTCAATGATCGCGCCAATCGGCACTTCATCCTGGCGCCACGCATCGATGGCCTGATTGAAAGCCAAATTCATGAAAAAAAGATCGTCGCGGACCAATTGAGAAGGAAACCTCTTTTCAAAAGGGCAGAGCGGTGGCGTGGGCGCAGAGGTGGAGATGTTCACGTCTTTTATAGGGAAACCTTGACTAAGGCCGTGAAACCCTGCCTACAAGGGGCTTTTGAAACACTCATCTATGACCATCGGAAAAGTGATCCAACACCTCGCTCAATATGTCGCTTGATAATAACGCGATCGAAGTAGAGGGAAAGGTCATCTCGGTTCTTCCCGGTACCATGTTCAAGGTCCAGCTGTCCAATGGGCACGTGGTCCTTGCCCATATCTCTGGCAAGCTGCGTAAAAATTTCATCAAGATCGCCGCTGGCGATACCGTGAAGATGGAGATGAGTCCTTATGACTTGGAGAAAGCGCGCATCACCTTCCGAATGAAGGAAACGAATTCCAACTACGTGCCGGCCCCGCGCCGCCGCACGTATTAATAAAGCGGTTCGCGCGATAAATTCAGATCGACGCCGCTGGCCTGCGGCGTCTTTTTTTTGGCATGCGGGATGATCATAGCCGCGCCCCTGCGGCGTTCGCGACGGATATCGAGGCTTTGCTTGGCTTCATGAGTTTGGAACGTGGGCTTTCGAAGCACACCGTGGCGGCCTATCGCCGGGATCTCGATCAGGCCGCGCACTTTGTGGCTCAGCGCGGGGCCACGGATTGGCGAGGGGTCACCCCGGCGCACGCAACGGCATGGATTCACGCCCTTTCTGAAGCGCTCTATACCGTGGCCAGTCTCGCCCGGAAACTGGCAGCCTTGCGCTCACTTGCGCGTTTCCTCGTGCGTGAACGACTGCGGGCGGATGATTTCAGCGCGCTCTTGGTCGGTCCGAAGGCGCGCAGAAAAATGCCCGAGACTCTTTCCGTTGCGGACGTGGCACGCTTGATGATCGCGCCCACGGGGGGCACGCCGCGCGCCTTGCGAGATCGCGCGCTCTTGGAATTATTTTATTCGAGCGGGCTCCGGGTTTCCGAACTTGCCACCTTGATGTTGCAGCAAATCGACCTGCAGCAGGGCTTTTTGCGGGTGTTCGGTAAGGGCGCGAAGGAGCGTATGGTCCCCGTGGGCGGCCGCGCCTGCGTCGCGTTAAAGACTTACCTCGAGGCCGGTCGCCCTCACTTGGTGCGCGCGCACACGGGCAGCCAGTTTTTCCTCAACCACCGGGGCCGCGCTCTTTCCCGCGTTGCCCTTTGGATGATTGTCAAAGATCACGCGCAACGCGCAGGTATCGACCAAAAGGTAAAGCCTCATGCGCTGCGTCACTCGTTTGCGACGCATCTGCTCACTGGCGGAGCCGATCTCCGCGCCATCCAGGAAATGCTCGGTCACGCGAGCATTTCGACTACGCAAATTTACACCGCGGTCGAACCGCAGCGATTAGTCGACCACCACGCAAAATTTCATCCTCGCAACCGCAGTCGCTAAAACGCGCTAAAACGCGCGTATGCTCGGCGCTCCTGACCAGCCGCGACGTTGGCCCCCTCCCACTCGCCCCGGTCAACCTGTTTTCCGAGAAAGGTCGCAGCGTCTCGAGCAGACCAACCCCGGCGGCTGTCGTTTCGGTTGCGTTACCTCTCTCCCTCCACCACCTCTTCCGACCGTATGAAGGCTTCCGATTTTTTCAGCTTACCCGATTCACTCGCGATATTCGCCGCGCACTTCGTGGCGGACGTCCCACCGTGGGAATGGCTCAAACAGATCGCGCCGGCCCTCGCGGCCTTGCCGGATCCTCTCCCGGTCGCGACGTGCCCGACTGGCGTCCACCTCGAAGGTCGCGTGTGGATCCATCCGTCGGTTAATCTTCCGCCTTCGGCGACGATCATCGGACCCGCTTGGATTGGGGCCCGGACCGAGATTCGTCCCGGTGCTTTTATTCGCGGCAACGTGATTGTGGGTGAGGGGGGCGTGCTCGGTAACGCCTGCGAATTTAAAAACTGCCTGCTCTTGGATGGCGTGCAGGCGCCGCACTTTAACTATGTCGGTGATTCTATTTTAGGTAATCGCGCCCACCTTGGGGCTGGGGTGATTTGCTCCAATTTACGGCTCGATCAGCAACCGGTTGTCGTCCGGGTCGGGGATCAGGTTTACGCCACGGGTTTGCGTAAGTTCGGGGCCATCGTGGGCGACGGGGCGGAGGTCGGTTGTAACGCGGTGCTAAATCCTGGCTCGATCCTCGGTCGGCGTGCGCTCGTCACGCCCACGCTCGCCTTCAGCGGCTACCTCCCCGCCAACACCATCGCCCATGCCCGTCCGTCCGTGAAATTCATTCTCCGCCGAGATTAAAATCTTTCTGGTTTTAATTCCTCGATTCGTACTCTTTGTCCGTTCGTCCCGATTATCCAAACGAATCAATCCACGACTACGATCACGCCCGCGTTCTCCTTTCTATGCGTACTCTCACTGGTATCACGCCCTCCGGCACGCTGCATATTGGCAACTATTTCGGCGCCATGCGGCCCGCCATCGATGCGCAATCCCGGGGCGATTGTTTTTACTTCATCGCCGACTATCACTCGATGACGACGGTCACCGATCCGCGGGAGCGGCGGAAGAACACGCAAGCGATCGCCCTTGACTGGCTGGCCTGCGGACTCGACCCGGCCAAGAGCGTTTTTTGGAGGCAGAGTGATGTGCCGGTCGTTTGCGAATTGATGTGGATGCTGGGTTCACTCACCCCGATGGGGCTGATGGAGCGGGCGCACAGCTATAAAGATAAAACCGCCAAGGGGCTCTCACCAAATTTCGGCCTCTTCGCCTATCCCGTGCTGATGGCGGCGGACATTCTGCTTTACGATACCCAGCGCGTGCCCGTCGGGCGTGATCAGAAGCAGCATGTCGAGATGACGCGGGACATGGCGATTAAGTTTAACGAGGCCTATGGGGAAACGCTGATCGTTCCTGAATCGGAGATTCGCGATGCGGTCGCGGTTGTGCCTGGTTTGGATGGTCAAAAAATGTCAAAAAGTTATGGCAATACGATTGAGATTTTTGGCGATGAGAAAGCGCTCCGAAAAAAAGTTATGGGCATTGTGATGGACTCGCGTTCGCCGGCCGAGCCCAAGCCCGATGCGGATAAGAATCTCGCGATTCAGCTCCTCAAGCTCTTTGCGCCGACGGATGTGGCGATCGACTTTGAGCAACGCCTGCGCACGGGTGGTCTCGGTTACGGCGATCTGAAAAAGGCACTCTTCGAGCACTATTGGAATTATTTTTCCGGGGCGCGAACTCGCCGCGCCGAGCTCGCGGCCAATCTCGATTATGTCGAGCGGATCTTAAGTGATGGGGCGGTGCGCGCCAATGCGGTGGCTGCACAAGTCATGGACCGCGCCCGCAAGGCCTGTGGTCTCCGTTGATCGGTGGCGACCTACTCCGTTAATCGGGTGAGCCGGCCGCGCTGATTTGTCACGGGACAGTGGCGGGCGCCGCGCGACGGTCCCGGCCTCACCTCAGATTACTCTTACCGGCGGGGGGCAGAGCTGTGCGATTGCCGCCATAATCCGCTCGCTGGCAATTTGCGCGCGTTCCTTCGCTGCATCCGGCTGGTCGTAGTCCGCTGGCGCCAGCGGCGGGCCAAAAACCACGGTTACCGGTGTCCCGAGGCGCGGTCGACGACCTTTGCCAAAAGCCTCAAAGGAGCCGAAAATTCTCACCGGTACGACCGGCACCTGAGTTTTGATGGCGATAAAACCGACTCCTGGTTTAGCCGGTTGCAGCTGGCCATCCGTCGTGCGCGTTCCTTCCGGAAATAAAATCAAACCACGCTGTTCCTTGATCGCGCGCAGGACGCGCTTGATCGCGCTGATGTCCTGACCGCCATCACGATCCACTGGAATCGTGCCCACCGCATCCAGCCACCAAGAAGCCGCCGGCCCGTTCCAGAGTGTTTTGCGGGCAAAATAAGCGATCTGCCGGGAAACCTGGCATCCGATCATCGGCGGATCGATAAAGCTGGCATGATTCGCGGCGATCAGAAAACCACCCCGCGCAGGCAGATGTTGGAGGCCGACGACTTCCCCTCGAAAAAACATATCGAACATCACCCTCAGCGTGTAATGAAAAAATCCATACACCGGTTGCATTTCGACCTGGGGAAATGCGCAATTCATAGGGGCTCCAGAGCTCTGGTGATGGGCGCGACCATCCTCGCGACCACTTCCGCTAAATTGAGGTGCGTCGTGTCGATCGCGAGTGCGCCGGGCGGGCAGGCCAGCGGTGCTGTCTTCCGGGTTGAATCGAGGCGATCGCGCTCCGCGATTGGGTCGCGCTGGCCCTCGCTGGCGCGCCGCCGTGCGCGTTCTTCAGGATCCGCTTGCAGGAAAAAACGAAACGTCGCGTCCGGAAAAATAACCGAGCCAATATCGCGCCCTTCCATCACCAGGCCGCGGAAACCAGCCCCGCGGGCGACTTCCGCCTGGCCCCTCTGGTACGCGAGCAACGCCTGCCGCACTTCGGGAATCGCGGCAAAATGGGAAACCGCGTCGTTGACGGCGCTGCCGCGGATTTCTTCACCGGCAACCCGCCCGTCCAGTTCCATGCGGGCCGAGCGGCCCTGCACTTGAGTCGTGAGGCGCACGTGTGCGATGGTCGCGGAAATTCCGCTGAGATCATCCGTCCGCAGACCACGTCGCAGCATTTCGGCGGTGATGGCGCGGTAGAACGAACCGGTGTCAACGTGGAGTAGGTTAAAGCGTTCGCTCAGAGCGCGGGCGGAGGAAGATTTGCCCGACGCGGCCCCGCCATCAATCGCCACAATAATAAAAGAGGAAGTGATCATCAAAGAGTGAGCGAGGTCCGCCGAAGCGTTTCGAGTAAATCAAAAAAATGGGGAAAGGTCTTTGCGCAGCATCCGGGATCGCGAATCGTGAGCCACGGTCGACCATCCCCGTGAAGGTCGTGGCAGCCGAGCACCCCAAAACTCATCGCAAAACGATGATCGTGGTAGGTCTCGACGGTCTCGCCGCTGCGCAGCGCTTGCGGATGGATTTCGAGCGAATCTTCCGCCTCAATGACGCGCTGACCTAGCCGCGTCAGTTCCCTCGCCATACCGGCCACGCGATCCGTTTCTTGCTTGCGCGTGTGCGCGATGCCCGTGATCCGCGTCGGTCCGGATAATAACGGTGCCAGCGCGGCCAGCGTTAAAAATGTATCCGAAATGGCCTTGAAATTGCGCGCAGTCACCGCGCGCCGACTGGCTCCAGTCCTGAAGTCCACAGTCAAGCCGCCCGTGGTGGGGCGAACTTCGGCGCCGATCCCGCGCACGACGTCCGCAAACTCGGTGTCGCCTTGCAGACCGCACCGAGCGTCTTGCGCTCCCTCAAGGGAAAGTTGCCCCCCGGTCACGAGCGGGAGCGTCAGAAAGTAGCTGGCGGCCGAGGCATCGGGCTCGATTGCATAGACGCCACTTGGTCGGTGGTAAGGCGGTTGCCCGGCCGCGACCGCCAGAGTGTGCGGGTCAGGCCACGTCACCCGCCCGCGTTGGCCGACGGTGAACGCCGCCATCACCCTCGCCGTCATTTCGACATACGCCTGCCGCACGGTGCCGCGCAGCGTGATGTGCACGTCCCGCTGCGCGAGTGGCGCAACCATTAAGAGCGCTGATAGCAATTGGCTACTCTCGCTCGCGTCGAGCTCAACGGCTCCGCCGACGAGGCCACGAGCGTGAACCTCCAGCGGAAAATAACCTTCTTCCCCGGTGCAGCGGATGTCCGCCCCGAGCGCCCGCAGGGCATCAATCAACGGTTTCATCGGTCGGCGGCGCATCTGGGGCACGCCATCCAACCGATAAACCCCCGAGGAGGCTGCCGCGCATAGCGCCGTCAGAAAACGCGCCGCGGTCCCGGCCAAGCCAACAAATAAATCGGCCTGCCTGACGGGAATTGCTCCACCCAGGCCAGCGACGCTGATCGTGTGCGCGCTCGGGTCCGTCGTTACCGTAAAGCCGAGTTGGCGCAGCGCCGTGCACATGAGCTCCGTATCTTCGCTAAAGAGGGCCCGCTCGAGAGTTATCTCCTGATCAGAGAGCGCTCCGAGCAGCAGCGCACGATTCGTAATGCTTTTTGAGCCGGGTAAGGCCACGCGACCACGCACGGGCTGCGTGAAGGGCGAAATAGCAAGCAGGTCGGGCAATAGCATGGAGCCGGTCAGAATCTCGAACCGCTGTACCCGCGCCAAGATTTTTCCACCGAGCTCAGGCGAGTAAATTCCAGCGACCGAGCGAGCTTTAAGCCTTTTTCTTTTTCTGCTTACGGCCTGTCTTCGGCTCGATGTTCAAATAGGTCTTATTGAGCATCTGGCTCTCATAAAGTTCCAAAAGGCGGACGCCTTCCCGCGGCTTTACCTGATCCTTTTTAGTCGCCGCGTCGATCTGCGCCTTCATGCGCCGACAGAGTTCTTCCTGCTGATATTGGACGCCTTCGATGACGTCGGCGATGCGGCTGCCGCTGAGTGCCTCTTCAATGTAAAAACCGTTCGGCTCATCGTCCTCCAAGAAAACATGCACTTCGTTCACTCGACCGAACAAATTGTGCAAATCACCCATGATATCTTGATACGCACCGGTCAGGAAAACCCCAAGGTAATAGGGCTTGTTGTTAAGCGGGTGGAGCCGGATGTAATCCTTCACGTCCTGAAGATCGATGAACGAAGAGATTTTCCCGTCCGAGTCGCAGGTGATGTCGACCAAGATCGCATTCACCGTCGGTTTCTCTTTCAAACGGTGCAAAGGAGCGACGGGAAAGAGCTGCTTGAGTGCCCAGTGGTCCAAAAGCGACTGAAAGACCGAGAAGTTGCAGACGTATTGGTCGGCGAGGAGCTTATCGAGGTCGTGCAATTCCTCGGGCTGGTAGCCCGTCTTCCGCCCTTCCTTCGCGATCCGCTCGCAGATCTGCCAGAAGAGTGATTCCGCGGCCGCCCGGTTCTCCAGATCAAGATAGCCCAGATTAAACAAGGAAAAGGCTTCCTCCTTTTTTTGTAAGGCATCGTGAAACCGCTCCAGACGTCCGAGCTTGGTCTGGTTTGTCAGCATCACCTCCAAGTCGATCACGACCTTGTGTTTTTGCTTTGGCTGGTGCTGGTGACCGAGCGATTCCCGCTTGTTGATCCGCTCAAAAACCTCGACGACCAGCAGCGAATGGGGGGCCACGATGGCGCGGCCTGATTCACTCACAATGTCCGGGACGGCCACGCCGGAAGAGGTGCAAATCTCGCGGATGTTGAAGACCACATCCCGCGCGTATTCCTCCATGGAGTAGTTCATCGAGGACTCAAAGTTTGTCCGCGAACCATCGTAATCGATCCCGAGGCCGCCACCAACATCGAGATAACCCATCGGGAACCCCATCTTGGCCAACTGGCAGTAAAAACGCGTGGCCTCAACGACCGCGTTCTTGATCGTGAGAATGTTCGGCACCTGCGAGCCGATGTGGAAATGGACCAACCGGAGGGACTGGGTGAGCTTGGCGGATCGAAGCTTTTCGATCGCAAAAAGAATCTCCGCGGTATTGAGGCCGAACTTGGCGTTGTCCCCGCTCGACATCGCCCATTTGCCCTCGCCCCGAGTCTGCAGTTTCGCGCGAAATCCGATCATCGGCTCAACTCCGGTTTCCGCAGAAATCCGGATGATATCGTCCAGCTCGGCTAATTGCTCCACTACGATGATGATTTTCTTACCGAGCTTTCTTCCCATCAGCGCGAGCCGGATGTAATCATGGTCCTTGTAGCCGTTGCAGATAATGAGGCGCTGCGAACCTTCGTGCATGGCCAGCGCGATCATCAACTCCGGCTTCGAACCCGCCTCAAGCCCGTAGTTGAAATCCTTGCCGGCCGCCACGATCTCGTCGACCACTTCGCGCAGTTGATTCACCTTGATCGGGAATACCCCCCGATAGTTCCCTTTGTACCCTTCCTCCTTAATCGCCTTCGCAAACATTTCGTTCAACTGCGTGACCCGATGCCGCAAGAGATCCTGAAAACGGATCACCAGGGGTGCCTTCAAGCCCATCCCCAAAGCCTCTTGCACCACGTCGAGGACGCGGATTCCGCGACCATCGACCAACGGTTGCACATTCACGAATCCATCGTCATCAACCGAAATGTGGCCAGAGCCCCAGCGTTTGAAACCGTAGTGTTCTTCGGACTTGGCGGCCGACCAGGCGGATGATGATTTACTTTTCAAATGGTGTTTCGGTATGCGGGGAGTTATAGCTTGCTTTCGATGGAAACGAATTAGTTAGATACCCTTTTTCTTTTTTCAAATCAAACAACACGCAATGACGAAAATGTCTTCGATGACCGCTGGCTTAAACTTTCTGGCCCAAACTCCCGCCCCCGACGGAGCGCAAAATCCCGCCGCTTGGGTCCAGATTCTGCCCATGGTGCTATTGTTTGGGGCGATGTACTTTTTCATGATCGCGCCGCAGCGAAAAAAGCAGAAGGAGCACGACAAGATGCTCGCCGCCCTGTCCTCTGGTGACGAAATCGTTACGACCGGCGGTATTTTCGGTGTGATCACCAACGTGAAAGATGACCGTTTTGTGGTCCGGATCGCGGATAACACCAAGATCGAGATCGGCAAATCGTTCGTCCAGACCGTCATCAAGAAACCGTCGGCGGACGATAAGAAATAATCCGAATCCCGCCCCACCGCCGATTGTGGCGGTACGGCCTTCGGGTCGTTCGGTAGGCGTCAGCTCGGGGCATTCATTTTTAAACCCAAACAATCATGCTTAAACGCAACCTCTGGAAGCTCGTGCTTTGCCTCGCCGTCTTGGCTTGGTCCCTCACGCAGCTCGTCCCCGTCAACGATGCGCCTTTTGTCGACTACATCCGGTCGCATGCCACCGGCAAAACCGCAGAATTCGGCAAATTAATTGACGAGGCCACCGCTCGCAAAAAAAACCTCCAGGCTGCGAGCGAGTTCGTCGCTCTCAAGCAAATCGGCAAGGAGCGTAAGCTCGATTTGACTCAGTTTTTTCCTGATATCCGACTTGAGGATTCGCTGAAAAACGTCGAGAAACGCAACGAGATCCTGCTCTCCGAACTCCTCCGCCGTTCCAAGGGGCGTTTGCAGCTGGGTCTTGACCTCAAGGGGGGCGTGGCCTTCACCCTCGAGGCTAAAGACGAGCCTGGCAAGATTGTCCAAGATTTTGAGCGGAAAGAGAAACTGCAGAAGGCGATCGAGATCATCGGTAACCGGATCAACGGTTTCGGTGTAGCCGAGCCCATCATTCGCCCGATCGGCGATAACCGGATCGAGATCCAGCTCCCGGGCGTCAGCACCAAGGATAATCCTGAGATCGTCAGTGAGACGACCAAGCCGGCGCGCCTTGATTTCCGCATCGTCCACCCGACCCTTTCGCCGAATACTGGCGTCGACACCCCTCCAGGCTATGAGATCAAGACGCTCGACTATGAGGGGCGCAAGGGCGAGACGGGCACGGAGGAAATCTTTGTTAAACGCATCCCGGAAATGACCGGGGAGATGATCTCCAATTCGTTTGCCCGCCCTGATATGTACGGGAAACCCGAGGTTATTCTCGAGTTCACGAAGGATGGTAAAACGCGCTTCGCCGACGTGACTCGGACCATTGCCGACGGCGGTCAGCGCGGTGGTCGCCTCGGGCGTCTCGCGATCGTTTTGGACGGCAAACTTTATTCTGCTCCCACCGTTCGCGAGGAAATCAACAGTCCCTCCGCTCAAATCACCGGCAGCTTCTCTGATCGCGAGGCCATCAATCTTGCGAACGTGTTGAACAACCCGCTCGATATTGCCCTGGAAATTAAGGAGCAATACGAAGTCGGGCCGACCTTGGCGAGTGACGCTATCGTTTCGGCGAAGAATGCTTTTATTGTGAGCACGCTCCTCACCATTGGGTTTATGGTTATGCTTTACACCGTCGGCGGCGTCGTGGCCGCAATCGGCATGGGCGTTAATGTTCTCATTACGATCGGCGTAATGGCCAGTATCGGCGCGACGCTGACGATGCCTGGTATCGCCGGCATCGTCCTCACCCTCGCGATGTCCGTCGACTCGAACATTCTTATTTTCGAGCGCATGCGCGAGGAGCTCAATCAAGGTAAATCACTCAGTTCCGCTCTGGAGTCGGGTTTTGAAAAAGCTTGGTCGGCGATCCTTGATTCCAATGTCACGACCTTGCTGGTGGCGGCGATTATGATTTGGCTCGGGACCGGTCCGGTTAAGGGCTTCGGGGTAACCCTCGCGATCGGTATTTTCACCACGATGTTTGCCGCGGTCGTCGTCAGCAAACTCATGCTCGAGTTCTTGGTTCACCCCGGCGTGATCAAATCGCTCAAGATGGTGTCGATTCTGATCAATACGTCCTTCGACTTCCTCAAGTACACGAAGGCCGCGGTCATTGGCACGGTCGTCATCCTGCTCGTCGGCTGTGGCGCGGTTGTCTACAAGGGCAAAGAAATCTACGGTATCGATTTTGTCGGCGGCGATATGGTTACCCTGAATTTCGCCAAGAAAGTGGCAACGGGTGAACTCCTCAAGGTTGCCGCCCAAACCGGGGTCAAAGATGTGACGTTCTCTTACCAGCAGCCGATCGGGGGAACCCGCGAGGTGCTTAGAGTCACCACCAATTTTGATCAGGGTAAACCACTGGTTCAAAAACTTCAGCAGGCACTTCCCCAAGCGAAGTTCGAGGTCGCCGGCGAAACGCGCATCGGCGCCTCGGTTGGCCATGAGATTCAGTGGAACGCCCTCAAATCTGTCATGTGGGCCCTGGTCGCGATCTTTGCCTATGTCGCCTTCCGCTTTGAAATGGGCTACGGCATCGGCGCGGTAGTCTCCACCGTCCACGATACGCTCATGACAATCGGTATCTTCGTGCTCTTTGACCGCCAGTTCAACGCCTCCATGGTCGCGGCGATTTTGCTCATCATAGGTTACTCGATTAACGACACCGTCGTGGTGTTCGATCGCATTCGCGAAGAACTTAAGTTGAACCCCACCGGTACCCTCCGCGACGTGATCAACCGGTCACTCAACCTGACGCTCTCGCGCACCATCATAACAGGTGGCACGACGTTGCTCACCGCTATCACGCTCATTGTGACCACCAGCGGCGACGTTAATGATATCGCCTTCACGTTGTTGATCGGCGTGATCACCGGTACGTTTTCATCTCTCTTCATCGCTACTCCCGTATTCTTCTGGTGGCATAAGGGCGATCGTAAGCACGTCGAGGAGCAGCATGACGTAGCTCCGAAGTACGAGTGGCAGGGTTCGAGCAAGGCGTCGGAGTAATTTGGTTCGAGGGTCTGGGGTGGTGCGGGTGTTTTCCGCACGCGCCTCTCCGGATAGACGTGTTGAGGTCAACACGTTCTGCCTCAAAATTAACTCGATGCGCTGGACTCACACGCCCCCGGAGAGCGCAACGGTGGCGGCGCTCATGAAAGAAGTGAGTGTCAGTCGTGTTTTGGCGGAGCTGCTGCTGCGTGCAGGTCAGAACCAACCGGAGGCGGCGGCCGCGTTTCTACAGCCGACTTTGGCGAGCCTGCATGATCCGTTCCTGCTTCGCAATCTCGCGGCAGGCGCGAGCCGGTTGCGTCAAGCTATCGCCCAAAAAGAATCCATCGTCGTCCTCGGCGATTACGATGTCGATGGGGTGACCAGCACCGCATTCCTGGTTTTGGTTTTGCGTCAATTTGGCCTGAGTCCTCGCTTCGTCGTACCGCGTCGTTCCGAGGATGGCTATGGGCTTTCGCGCAGCGCGATCGACCGCGCGCTGGAAGGGGGCAAGCCTCATCTGTTTATCGCCCTCGACTGCGGCACTAATTCGCATGCGGAAGCCGCCTATCTTCGCGGCCAAGGTATCGATGTGCTGGTAATAGACCATCATCGTTCCAAGGAAGAGCCGCTTAAGGAGTGCATCCTGATTAATCCCCACGTCGAAGCCGATGGCACCAATGCTGATGCCGCTTGGCGGAATCTCTGCACCGTCGGCCTCGTTTTTAAGTTATGCCACGGTCTCCTTAAACAGCTCCGGCAGGAGAACCATCCGGTCGCCTTTCAAATCAAGCTACGAGACCACCTTGATCTCGTCGCACTCGGTACCGTTGCTGATCTGGTCCCCTTACTCGGCGAAAATCGCATCCTTGCTTACCATGGTTTGATTACTCTCCAGGAAGCGCGCCGGCCGGGTATTCGTGCCCTTATGGAGGTGGCGGGCGTCAAGCCCGTACTGGGCATCATCCCGACGGATATCTCGTTTCGCCTCGGCCCACGCATCAACGCGAGTGGTCGACTGGCTGACGCCGCGCTCTCGGTGCAGCTTTTGCTCAGCGATGATCGCGGATTTTGTAATGATACTGCCCGTCAACTCGATGTCTTTAATCGCGAGAGGCAGGATATTGAGCGAGCGATCACCGACGAAGCCGAAAAGTGCATCGAGCAGAATTACCTCGCGAGTGCCGGAATCGTTTTATTTGCGGAGAATTGGCACCCTGGCGTGGTCGGCATCGTGGCCGGCCGTGTCACGCGCAAGTACAACCGCCCGTGTGTCGTTCTCGGCAATGAAGGGGATATGGCGAAAGGTTCGGGTCGGAGCGTCGATGGGATCAATCTGGTCGAAGTCCTGGGAACGTGCTGCGAAAACCTGACCAGCTGGGGCGGTCACCCGATGGCCGTGGGGGTGTCCCTCGCCAAGATTCATATTGAGAGTTTTCGAGCGGGCTTCGCTGCGGCGGTCCGCGCACATGCGGGGGGCGACATCGCCGCGGCCCGCCTCGATCTCGCGGTGTGGTTGACCCCCGAGCAAATTAACGAGCAGTTACTCGAAGAACTCGATCAGCTGCATCCGTTTGGTCAGGGTAATCCTGAGCCGGTCTTTGGGGTGCGCGGCGTGGTTTTGCGCGCCGTCCCGGAAGTTTTCAAGGAACAGCACTTTCGTTTTATTTTAGAGGACGGACGTGGGCGCCGCCTGCACGGGGTCGCCTGGAAAATGGCGCATCGTTGCCCGCCGGTCGATGTGCCCTTGGATTTTGCCGTCGAGTTGAAATGGAATCATTTCAATAACCGCAAGCTGCTGCAGATCGGCTTGATTGATTGGCGCCGTTCCGGCTAGCGGATGGTCGGACTTAGGAAATCAAGGCTTCGATCATCAATTCTTGGGAAGTTTGCGCGCATAAAAAGTCGAAAATTGAGCCATAAACGCCTCCCAGCGGCGAAGTCCGACCGCCTCCTCGTATATCGCCACCCATTTCTTTTATATCGCCCCCCATTTCTTTGGACACGAGACCGTAAACCCGAAATCCAAGGAATCCGCTGTCTGGACCGTGCGGTGCTGGCTGGTTTTGTTTAGCCTAAAGCCAGTGGCTTCTTCCTTCGTCACTTCCCGGCTCATCCCGAGGACTCTTCCCCGGCTTGCTCTGGACTTCGTTGCCGCTTACTTCACTGCCCATTCCACCCCAAAACAACCTATTTAGCTGCGCTTTTAATAGGTAAACTTGCTCAATTAATTGGCCGAAATGGGGAAGATCCGTCTGAAGAGCGAATGAGTGCGACGGTGGCACGGAATCAGGCGTGGGACGGTGGCCGGGCGGATGAGTGGGCGAGCGGAGTTGCGCGCGGTCAGTGCAGGCGGTGGCGCAGGTAAAAAGCGTCGGGACGGCGGGCTGGTGGGTAAACGCGAAAGCACCGGGGAAGTTAAATTGATGGGCAGCGATTGGGTGATACCGCGGTTCGCGTATTCAGCGAGTATCGAGAGAGGTGGCGCGCAGATCATAGAGCACAAAGTGGAGATCAACGTGCAGGGGGGGCAAGCGGGTCAGCTCCCTCAAAAAACGGGAACGTGCGACGAAGCGATCGGTGACAGGATCGTTTCTTGGCAAGAGCAGGAAGCGAATATCTTGGGCGCGAAGCGAGGTGAGACTTTGAGTGAAATCGCTCTTAGGATCGCCAATAAAAAGGAGCTTCGGACTAAACGGAGGGATGGCCTGAGCGCCCAGCTTGGCCAGTAGCGCGTAGTGGCCGGGGCCAAGCACGATGATCCCCTTTGTACCGGCAGCTTGGGCGATGGCTGCCCATACGGGGCTTGGTTCCTGCCGGAGGGTTGCGCCGAAATCTCTCCAGGCGCCGGGAGAATTTTGCCACCAGGCGACCTTGTGATCAAACGGGAGGTAGCATGCGCGCACACTCGCATCAATCGCAACCGGCATCATGATGAGCAAAAGTAACCCTTGCCCAAAGCGAGCGCTGGTTAACCTCCCCAAGGCAATTCCGCCCAAAGCGGCCCCGATCGAAAGTGCCGGCGTGAGCACGCGGAGAGAATAGAGCACCCCTCCCGCCGTCTGCCGGATGGACCAGAGCCACAATGCGATCATCACGACCATCGCGAGCACCCATGGGCCAAAGTCGCGCCACCGGCCCAGTCCAGTGGCGAGGCCAAGACTCAGCGGAAGCAGGGCGAGGAGGCCGAGCGCAGTGGCCATCTCGGCAAGTTGGGGCGGGTTTTCCCAGTAGCGCGTGAAGAGCTCGATACTTTGCATGACAGCGCGATGAGCCGGATTGACGGGAAACCACCCCCACAGGTCATGGCTGAAAAGGGGGTTGCCGGTTCTGAACCAATTGCGCAGCAACCAAGGCGCTGTAACGGCGGCGGCCGTGAGGGTAAACGTCGTGGCGCCTCGGCGGAATCGGCCGAGATGCCGAAGGGCGAACCAACCCAGCGGAACGAAGGCGAGCCCGTATTCCCGAGACAACGCGCCGGCGCCCGCTGCGAGTCCCGCCCAGATCAGCCAGCCGCGGCGAGGATCGGTGCGGTAGTGGTCAAGAAATAGCAGCATGCAGGTGAGGCTAAGCGCGGTGAGGCCGGTTTCCTGCCCCATCGCGACACCCCAGAGCAAGAGCGCGCTCGTAGCGAGCAGAGCCATCGCTGCACGACCCGCGACCGGGCCCCCGTGTCGCGCAGCCAACTGGTGGACTGCGTGGAAGAGTAATAACCCCTGCATGATCACCACGGGGATCGTGGCGGCACTCATCTCTCGGCCAAGAGCCAGATAACACCAAAGATAAAGATCGGCCACGAGCGGCGCAATCCCATCGCACCAAAAATAGAGCAGGAAATGCTGATCCGTGACGGGCGGATAAAAATCCATAGTCGCCGTCTGCAACATTTGTCGGGCGAGATGATTCCAACGAAATCCGTGGTCGACCCCGGAGAGGGGTTCGAGCCCCGCTTTTAGTGCGATGGAAGCTAAGCCCAACGCCGCTGGTATCAGCAGGTAATGCTGCCAAGACCAAGGTGTTTTTGGTGGTGAGGCGATGTGCGCTGGCCGGTGGGCGGGCGCCAACCCCCGATCTACGAGCCAGAAGACGAGACTGACGACGGTGAGTCCGCCGGCCAGATGACGGAGGTCGAGCGGTAGATCAAAAATTACGAGCGTCAGCGCGACGTGAAACAGCACAACCGCGGAACCGAGAAAGGCACTCACGAACCCAGTCGAAACACGCAACACCCGGCCAAGCAGCCACCCAGGCGCAAGCAGGCCGGCGGCGAGTAAGACTGGAAAAATCAGAGTGCGGAGCACGGGGAAAGTGATTCTGGCCGGACTTCAGTGGACAGGGTATTTTGCTCCCCCGAATTATTCACCGGCAGCGTCGTAAGACGCTGCCAAATAATCGCCCCCCCTTCTTGTCCAGCTTGGACGGATCTTAAGTCGGAACGCCATTCCCAAGCCCAGCCTCGGCCGCTGGGAGCGGGGCTGCTCTCAGGCGAGAAATTTTGAATGAGCGTGGAGGGGTTTTCAGCAGCCATGCGGGAGTGGGCGTAAATGGGCGACAGCTGCTGCGGGTGGAGTCCAATAATGCACATCACTTCCAGGCTATCTTCAGCGGGTGCGCTGCGCGAAACAAGTTTGGAGTGCGGTGTGACGCGGCGGGCGGGTGGTGGATGGTCGCTGGGCTAGTGACATGCTTTACGATCAACTGCCCTTGAAGCCTCGACTTGCTGGTAGCCGCGAGCGCCGCGAGTGGGTTGATCATTACTCGCTGGCGTGTGCGGCTTCTCTGTCTCTTAAAGTCTAAATCTTTTGGGCAATTTGGAGGATGAACTCCATTTTCTAAGCGCGGGTTTTAAAAGGCCGATCGGCGCACGGCCAATCGGCGCAGACAAGACGGAGTATTTTTTTCCGCAAACGATCGCGAAAACGTTTCTCAGCAGAGCAAGCACGACGAGCAGTCACCATCAGTAGACGGACTCAACCACCGGCCACCCATCGGCTCCTCGCCTTTGTCCTCACTCTTTTTCGGGGGTCGGCTTGGTTGACTGGGCGAGTGCGGCGAGCACTTCTTGGTATTGGGCCCGCACATTGGCTTCGATTGCAAATTCCGCGCCGACGCTGAGCAACTTAGCCGCTTCGGCATACTGCCCCTCGCGGATCTGCATGAGCGCCACGCGATACGATACTCCGGGAATACTGCGAAACAGCGGTGTGGCTGCGACGAGCGTGGGCAGATCGGACGCGCGTACGCGTTCGCGGCAGCGGAGCCAGGCGTCCGCCATGAGCATGTACACTTCGGGTAGGGGCGGTGATTGCGAGGCGGCGACGCGCAACGGTTCGAGCACGGCCTGAAGCTGCGCCGCCGTGAAACCGGACGTCTCGGGTTCACCTCCGATCAGTTCCGCCCATCGCAGGCGCGCGATCTCGTAGTAGACGCGCGGGCCGGCCACGCGGGCCGCGGCGGCCTGTTCGAGCCATGGGCGCGCTGCCTTGGCATCGCCTGCATCGAGCTCGCACAATCCGAGCGCGGCGAGCAGTCGGGGATCGCGGTCACCGCGGCCCACCGCTCGGAGCAAGGAAGTCCGGGCCTGCTCGATGTACTTGGGAAGGAACTCCGGGTGCTTGCTCCGCACGAAAGGAATCTCGAGCCGCTCCCATTCGCCGCGCAGTCTTGCGATTTGGGCGGGTGTCGCTGGCTTGATCTCGAAGCGGGGTAGCGGAGCTAGTTTACCGGAAAGAATTCGGGCTGGTTGTTTCACGGCCACGGGTAGGTAATCGCTGAGGCGCTCCTGCAGATCGGCGTAGCCGAAACCAAAACATTCGGCGAAGACCGCCTCGGTGGCTGGTTCTTGGCTAACGCGGCGGGCAAAGCTCCAGAGTGACGCGGCGGCCGGCGCCTGGGCCGGATCGAGGGCCCAGCGGACAAATAGCGCCGCTTGCGCTTGCCAAGCGGCGACGCGCAAGGGGTGCTGGTTTTCCGGCGTCGACAGCGCGCGGATGTCGAAGAGCTCACTGGCAGGAATCATCACGCGCCGGCTTTCCGGATCGCGTTGTAGTCCGGCGGTGTCTTCCGGCGAAAGCCAGCGGACCGGCCGCATCGTAATCGGATCAACCCGCGTGGTCGTTTGTGGATAGAGGCGCGTGATACCCTGAATCAGCCAGCCGGGCAGCGTCGGTGTCCGGGCGACCAGTCGCGCATAAACGTAATCGTCCGCCGCAATCATGTTTTCGCCGCGGAAATCCCTCTCGCTGAGATAACTAAAGACCGCCAGCATATCGCGATCATCGAGGCGGAGATTTGGGAGGAACCGAAACTGCCCCGGCGACGGTAGCCTTCGCGCTCGGCGATTCTCATCGTTGGTGGCCTGCATCGATTGCTGCGCGGTCCGCTGCATCTCGCGGCGGACGGCGTCGTCGGTGCCCGAGCCGGTCTCTAACGGAGCGAGGAGGGAGACCGAGCGGACGGCGCTCGTGCCAAAAAAATCTGCTGGGACGAAGACGTGTAAAATTCGGCGGATCTCCAGTTGCGCGGTCACATAGGCGCGCGTTGTTGTAGCCGAGCAGCGCGAGAGGTATTCCGTGTCGTCAACTGCCACGTAGAGCCACGGCGCGGCCTTCGACGACTCGCTGATAATCATGGGTGGAAGTTCGATCGCCGCCTCGCGTTCGACGGCGCTCTTCGGCGCGGCCGGCGGAGTGAGGGAGGTGGTCTCCGCCGCTGCGCCGGCGGCGATCAGGCCTGTCGCGAAACCGGCGAAACTGAGCGCGCGGACGGCGTTCATTTTACCTCCTGGGCCGGGCCGACGTTCACTTTGTAATCATACAAGTTGAGGTTAAAGAATTCCTCGATCTGGCGAAACAGCTTGGCCTTGGCTCCAGGGATGTTTTCGGCGAAACCGCTGCCCACCTCGACGTACTCGGCTGGTCGGCCGAGCCGCTTCAATTTCGAGCGCAAGTCGGAGTTTTGCGCGGTGATGGCTTGGTCTCGTGGCGCATCGACCACCAGCATGACCGGCTTGGTGAGTTGGTCGATGTTTCGCAGGACCGACAGTTCGGACGGCTTTTGTTTACCCTGCGCCAGAAATGTGCGCTGCGCTTCTTGCAAGAAATTGATCGGCGGTGGGGGCCGAGACGGCCGCGAGGGGCGAAAACCGATATCGGCCGCGCTCTCGGAAGCGCCCGGTCCAAGATCCTCGAGCGGCGGTTCCAGCCACGCGCGTGGATCGAGGGGTGCTTCGATGGCGACGGCGCAGCGGAACTTCGCTGATTCCAGTTGGACCGCGCGGAGCGCGAGATAACCCCCGAGCCCGCGCCCGATCGTGGCGATCCGCCTTCGGTCGATGGCGTGGTGTTGCGCAATCCACTCGATCGTGGCGAGGGCATCGTCGACCGGTACACGATCGATACCGGCGTGAATGGCGCGGCGATGCTTCACGCCAAAGCCCCCGCCGCCGCGATGATTAATTCGCGCCACGATGAAACCCATTTCTGCAAGGGCCTGCGCGTCGGGATCGAAGCCGTGGAGCGGTCGGCCCATTAGTCCGTCGGAGAAATCGATCAGCAGCGGCGGCGGATTGAGTCGTGATTGGCGCGGGAACGTGAGATGGCCGGTGAGGTGCACTCCTCCCGGCGTATCGAAGGCGAAGGCGGTTCCGTTGTGCAGGTCGGCGTTCCGCAGCCACGGCGCGCGCCGCAACACCTCAACCACGACGTTCTCGGGGCGTTGGTAGACATAATATCGGCCCGGCTCGACGCCACCGGTGACGCGGAGTAGGAACCGCCGGCGTGCATCGTCCCACTGCACGATTTCAACGGTGCGCTGGGTAAACTTCCGATCGACATCGACCTGAATGCGGGCGAGTTCGGGATCGACCCAGCGGGTAAACGGCGCCAGCCCGAGGGCGCGCACGCCGGCTAGGTGGCCGCGGGTTTCGTCGAAGACAAGGCCTGCGCTCGCATCGCCCGGTTCGAGCGACACCAAGTCGACATGGGGCTCCTCGAGTGTGAATCCGGTGGGCTGCTTGCGCGCGAGATCGAGCGCGTAGACGCCGTAGGTATCGCGGCCGAGGTTGGATGCGTAGTACAGGATATCGGGGTTCGCATCGAACCCGAGGGGAAAGGCGCGCTCGCCATAGTAATTGGCGATCGTCACGGGGAATGTTTTTGCGGTCGGGCCGGCCCAGTTTTCGCTGGCGTTGACCCAGCGGCCCCAAGTCCCGCCGGTGTTTTGGAGAAAGGTGCGCGTCGTCGAGAGACGGGGATGCGTGTAAACGAGGCGCGCATTTCCCTTCTGATCGTAGAAGTAGCGACCGTCGTGCTGCTCCTCGGTCAACGTGGTCAACTTACCGGTCGCAAGGTTCATGGAGAACAACGTGGTCGGAATCGGATCCTCCGGAGGAAAAGTCGGTCGTCCCCGAGCCTCGACGAGCAACGTGTCGCGGTTACCGGGCATGAATCCGAGAATGGCCGTCTTCCGTTCGACGGTTGTCGGCGGTGCCTCGGCCACGCCGCCGGCGAGGAGCGCGAAGTCGTCGCTTTCCGCTAGGTTCTTGGGATCCGTGCCGTCGCGATTGACGGCATAGATGGGCGCGATTACTCGGACACCGTTGTTATATTCGGTCGGTGCGAAGACGAGCCGGCGGGGTGAGGCCCAGCGCAGGAAGCGAAGGCGCGGCGGGGCTTTCTCCTTGCTGAACGCGACCGCGCGGTCTCCCTCGACGCCAATCTTGAATTTCCTCTCGGTGTGGTCGATCGCCATGATATAGATGGCGAGCTCGCCGCGGTCGTGGCGAGTGTAGGCGAGGTATTCGCCATCTGGCGATAGCGCCACCTGGTCAGCTTGGAGAGGGCGGTACAACGCCGTAATTCGTTCCTCAAACGACGACGCCGCGCGGCTGGTGAGGACGCCGTTAAAAATCAAGGTAGTGGCGACACTGATGCGACGAAAGAGTGACACGACAATGGAGAAGACGGGGCGGAACCTGCAGCGGTGACAGGGTAAACAGAATAAGACGTCGGCGAATTGCGGCGGGGTGAGGGCCTTCGTGGTCGGACCGGAAAGATCTTCGGGCTAAGCGGGAAGATATCTCCAAGCGAAAAAATCAGCCGCATTTTTCGGTGCGTCGATGACGGAAAGGGAGTGGGGCGGGGCGCCCGGAGGAGAACTTGGCGGAGGTAACGTCCCCAGTCGGAAGCGTTGGCCTAGCCAGCGGGACGGGAGCGGAGGCGGGTGCCGAAGCGAGCTGAACGGGAAAAAACCGCAGTGGAAAGGGCCGGCGCGGCGAGCGGACAGGGGCGAGTACGCGGAGGACGGAGCGCGCGGGGGACCGGCCTGGGAAAAGACGAATCGCGGGAGTTTTTCTTTAACCCGAAGACGGCTGCGCGTTGGTTAAACGAGGCCTGTGGCCGCGGGGTACGCGGAGAATGAACGGCTAGTTCCCGGCATTCTTTTCTTTTCGCTTTTTCTTGGCCCCCGCTTCGGCTTTGCCACCGGTGACGGGCTCGGGCCAGTTTTTTTTCACCAAGGATTGGAGTTCGGAAATGGTGGCGGCATAAGCGGGTTGGCCGGCGAGATTATTCATTTCACCCGGATCCTTTTGCTCGTCGTAAAGTTCGCGGCCCTTTTTTCCGTTGTCCCATTCCGTATATCGCCAGAGTGGCGTGCGCACGGTGTGGCCGGGGAAGCCGCCGCGCTCGACCTGGGAGAAAGCAGGCCGGTTCCAAGGGGCGTTGGGTTGCGCCAGCAGGGGCCGCAACGATGCGCCGGGGAGCGGCTTGGACAGCGGGAGCGCCGCGAAATCGGCCAGGGTTGGGTAAACATCGATCAGCTCCACCAAGCGAGGTGAAACCCCGCCGGCAGTTACCCCGGGGCCAGCGATAACGAAGGGCACCCGGGTCGAATCTTCAAAGCAGTTTTGCTTCATCCAAAGTCCATGCGTTCCGAGTGAGTACCCATGGTCGCTCCAAAAAACGACCACGGTATTTTCGCGCAGGCCGAGTCGATCGAGGGCATCGAGAACCCGGCCGATCTGCGCGTCGACAAAGGAGATGGCGGCGTAATAGCCCTGCTTGGCCTCCCGCGCTTGCTGCGGGGTCACGTTGAAAATGGGCCATGGACGGGTGGAGAGGAGGGCGGGCTCCGGGACCGTATCGGTGTAATTCGCGGGCATGGTCGGTACCGTGATTTTTTCGATTGGATATAAATCGAAGTATTTCTTCGGCGCGACGTAGGGCGTGTGCGGTTTGTAGAAACCCACGGCGAGAAAGAAGGGTTCTTGGCGGTGTTTTTCCAAGATCCGGATGGCCTCGGTTGCCACCTTGCCGTCGGTGTGGTCTTCGTCGCGACCGGACCGGTCGGAAAGAAAAGAGAGGGCGGAGCCCAGCCCGCGCTGCGGCGTATGGTTGATGATCTCGGATTCCAGCGTAGTTTTATCGCGACCGGCGGGGTTCACGACCTCGTTCCACGAAGGGGCGTCGTCGAGCCCGCTCGTGCCGATATCACCGGGGTTCCCGTAATGGTAGATCTTGCCCACGCGGGCGGCGAAGTAACCATGCCGCATGAAGAGTTGGGGGATGGTCACAACGTCGGGGATTCCGGCGCGAAAATGATACTGCAGGTCGAAGACACGGGTCTGGTCGGGCCGCAAGCCGGTCATAATGGATGATCGGCTGGGGCTGCAGAGCGGAAATTGGCAGTAGGCGCGTTCGAAGCGGACGCCGCGGGCGGCGAGGCGATCGATGTGGGGAGACTTTACGATCGGGCTGCCGTAGCAGCCGAGATCGTTATTCATATCGTCGACCGCGATGAAGAGCACATTGGGCCTCGGGGGGGAGGCGGCGGCCGCGGCGGGGTGCGCCCACGCGCAGAGGATGGCGAGTAGTCGTAGGACGGTTTTCATAAAAGAGTGGAAGAGATTCGGCCAACACTTTGATTGGATCGTCGGCCGGAGTTTTTTTTTCGGCGGAGAGTCCCAGTCAAGGGGGCGGTTAGGCGGCATTTTTTAGGTGCCCGTTTCCGCCGGGGATGCAGTGCGCGCTGGGTGGTAAGGTGCGTGACCGCACCGCGGGGCGGATGGCCGTCCCCGGCCGATAGAACGCCCCGCCTGCTTTTTGCAAAATTGCCCGTGATCGTCTGGATAACCCCGGCGTCGGTGAACGGCGCTTCGGGGCAATGGTCGCGAAATGTTCAAGGGCAAAGCTGGCTGGAAAACGGGGCTGGGTGCACGGCTGGAACCGGCAACGATAAAATCGAGCGCGGGAATTCTGTTTTTTTGGGGGCGGGCGCCGGCGCTGGTGGCCGCGGCGGATGGTAGAATTATTTAATGCTCGCGTTGAAAAAAGTTTTGGCCGCGGCGACTAAGCGGTTGGGATCCTCGGCAAACGCCTTGGAATCGGTCTCGATCGCCATGACTCCGCGCCATTGGCTCTTTTTTATTTCGGCGAAGAGCCCAGCGTAGTTGGCCTTGCCTTGGCCGATTTCGGTATCGACCGGCGTGGCTTTACCCTTCGCGTCGGTCTCGGTGGTCTTATCCTTGAAATGGATATCGTAGACGCGGTCGCCGTAGTCGCGGAAGATGGCGGCGGCGTCGAAGCCCGCCGAAGTGACCCAGCCGACGTCGAGGCAAACACCGATACGGCGGTCGCGGGCGGCGAGGATTTTTTTTACGGTGACCGGATCGCCGTAGGTTGAGCCAGTGCCGTGATTATGGATGGCGAGCTTGATATCATATTCCTTAACGAGCGCCTCGAGGTTATCCCACTCGGCGGGATTTTTTGGTTCCACAATAATGACCTTCATGCCCATGAGCTTCGCGAACTCAAACAACGTTCGATTAGCTGCGGGATCGAGGGAAGTGCCGTTGACGCCGAACGAGTAGGCGGTGAGCCCATGCTGCTCGAGGATCGCCTTTTTTCGGAGGTTTTCTTTCGGGGTGGCGGAGGGATCGAGGTGGGCTTTGATGAATTCGATTTGAGTGACGCCATGCTTGACGGCAAACGCGACGACTTGGTCGAAGGTCATGTTGCGGCACGTCCACGTTTGCAGTCCGAGGAGAGGGCCGCGGCCGGCGTTAGCCGGGGCGGCCTGGGCGTTCGCAAGTGCCCAAACGGCGGCAAGGAGGAGAGCGAACGGTTGAAAGCAACGAGGGATCATAGGTGGGTGGAGAAGAAGACGGATGAACGAAAGGAAGTGGATAAAGAAGGGTGGTCTGAAGCAAGCGCGCGTTGCGCGGGCGGAAGTCGGGAGGGGCCTGGCGGGGAGGGCGAGGCGAAGGGGTCAGGACGCCGTTAAAAATCAAGGTCGCGGCGACCGGGATGCGACGAAAGAGGGCCACGACAATTGAGAAGGGAGGCGAAGGGCCGCGGCGAGACGCGCGCGTTGTTTCTCGCCTGAACGGCCGCGAGCATTTTGACTGATAGATTTTATATATATGGCTACTAAGAAATCATCTCTTCCGGTGGTAGTGGTGACGGGGGCGGGTTCTGGGGTTGGTCGAGCGACCGTCCTGAAGTTTGCCGGTGAAGGCTGGCGAGTCGTTCTTGTGGGGCGCCGCCCGCACGCGCTCGCCGAGACCATCGGGTTAGCCAAGCCCGCGGAGCGGCGGAGATTGTGGGCGCTGCCCTGTGATTTGGGTGATCCGACGGGCGTCGCGGCGTTGGCCTCGGCGGTGTTGGCTCGTTTCGGTCGCGCGGATGTTTTGGTGAATGCGGCAGGGACTAATATCCCGCAACGCTCGCTCGGCGAACTGACGCGGGAGGATTACGCCGCGGTGATGGACGCGAACGTGAATGGCGTGTTGTACGCAGTGCAGGCGTTTCTGCCCAAGATGCGGGAGCAAGGCGCGGGCACGGTGGTGAACGTCGGGTCAGAAGCGGGTAAGCAAGCCTCGGCGAAAGCCGGGGCGGCGTATGTGGTATCAAAGTTTGGGCTGACGGGGTTGACGCAGACGATCAACGCGGAGGAGCGGGCCAATGGGATTCGCGCCTGCGGTATTTTTCCGGGTGATATTGACACACCCTTATTGAACAAACGGCCGGTGCCCCCTTTGGCGGAGGCGAGAACGCGCATGATGCAACCGGAAGATATTGCGGCATGTATTTGGTTTGTGGCGACGCTGCCGGCTCGGGCGACGGTCGAAGAACTGCTGGTGCGCCCCTCGCGATCCTAACGTGGCTCCCGCCGGCAATTTTTTGAGCAAGTTAGGTTTTATCGATTCTACGATGGCCATCATGCGATCGTCGGTGGGGTTGATGACGTGCGGTGGCGTTGGCCGGGCGCGGACCGGGGTTGGGCGGGCGCGCGCGTGGCGGACACTGGGAAGATTTTTGGGAGTGGGCCGCTCGTGAATAAAGCCGTACTCCGGGAAGAGATTCTTCAGCAGTTGAAGCAAGAATTGGCGCGGCAAACCACAGCGGCGGTGATGGCGCGAGATGAAGCGATCAGCGAGGAGAGTCGGGCGGAGAGTAAATGGGATACCCATAGCCAGGAAGCCGCTTACCTTGCGGAAGGGCAGGCGAAGTTAGCGGGAGAGATCAGGGCCAGTATTGAGCTTTACAGCGCGCTCCCGTTACCCGGGTTTGGGCCGAGTGATCCGGTGGCGATCGGCGCGGTCGTAGAGTTGGAAAGTGGCCCCGCGGGGCGTTTGCGTCGCGCCCGGTATCTGCTGGGTCCGCGGGCGGGTGGGCTGGCGGTCGTCGTGGATGGCGGGGAGGTGCTGGTGCTGACACCGCAATCGCCGCTCGGCCGCGAAGTTCTCGGACGGCGGGCGGGTGAAGTCTGGGTGGGCGGTGGGCGCGGGTTGGGGGCCACGCAGCGAATCATCGCCGTGTACTGAGCGTGGCGTCAGGGGGGGCGTGAGCGTCCGAGGAAGGGGACGGCGGGCGGGTGAAGTCTGGGTGGGCGGTGGGCGCGGGTTGGGGGCCACGCAGCGAATCATCGCTGTGTACTGAGCTTGGCGTCAGGGGGGGGGCGTGAGCGTCCGAGGAAGGGGACGGCTGGCGGGGTCGGCGGAGGTGGCTGTTCAGCTCGCGCGCCCGAAGCGGGTAAAATAGGGGAGAATCGGCGCGCTCAGTCTTGAGGGTTGGCGAGCGATCCGTTGACTGGTCTCATGCTGCAACTGTGGGCGCGCGCGGGGATTTTATTGATTGCCGGCTTGGGGACGCTGCCAGCGAGGGCGGAGGTGCGGGCGTCCGGGGTGCACCGGGCCGACGTCGCGAGGGCGGCCGGGGGTGGGCTTGATCTCTCCAAAGGGCGTCCGCCCGCGGTGTTGGATGCGCGGGTCGGGGTGAACACGCGATTGGGCGATGACCCGGCGGCCTTGCCCGCGGCACAACGCGGACAGGCTGAACCGCATATTGTGCGCAGTACTTCAAATCCGGATACGTTGCTCGCGACCTTTCAGGAAGGGCGGTACGCGGATGGTGGCGCCATCGGTTGCGGCTACTCGGTCTCGCGGGATGGGGGGCTGACCTGGACGCGGGCGCTGGTGCCGAATCTCACTTTCGCGAGTGGCGGGCGTTTCAATCGCGCGACCGACCCCGTGGCGGGGGCGGGGCCGCAAGGGGACCTCTATTTGCAAGCGTTGGGGTCTCTCGTGGGTGCATTTGATCTCGCCGCAGTGGTGGTGAGTCGATCCACCGACACCGGCGCGACGTGGGGGCCGCCGGTGACGGTTTATGAGCCGCCCTCGCGATTGATTGCGCCCGACAAGAACTGGCTCGCCGTGAATGATTTTCCGGGGACGCCCAACTATGGGCGTTTGGTCTCAACGTGGACGAATTTTATTAGTAACGCAGCGGGCGGACTGATCAGCACGCCGATCGTCGCGTCGGTCAGCGATGATCGGGGCGTGAGCTGGGCAGCGCCGATTGATATCAATCCGCTCGGTGCCAACAACCAGGGGACCCAGCCCGTTTTCCTTCCCGACGGCTCGCTGGCGGTGGTTTATATTCGATTTCTCGACGTGAATGATGTGAATCGTTTTCGGATAGAGTGTAAGCGCTCCCTCGACGGAGGCCGGACGTATCCGGCCCTGCCGAACGTGGTGGTGGCGGCGGTGGCGGGATGGGATGATCCCGAGCTGCGGGACGGAACGTTTCTGCCCGCGGTGGCGGTGGCGCGGGGAAGCGGAGCGATTTTTGTCACCTACGTCGCGGTCGTGGCGGGATCGCCCCGTGTTTTGGTGACGGCCTCGTTGGACGGAGGAGTGAGTTGGCGGACGCCCGTGGCCATTAGTGATCAACCGGCTGGGGTGAGTGTGATGAATCCGGCGATAGCGGTTACTCCGGACGGCCGGTCAGTCTCGGTTATTTTTATGGACAAGCGGCACGCGGTGGATGGGCGCAACTTTGTCGACTTGTCGGTGGCCCAATCCTTCGATGGGGGGACGGCGTGGCAGCCGAATCTACGTTTGACGGAGATGAGCAGCGATATTCGTTTTGGGCCGCAGACGGAGCGAGGGGTGATGTTGGGCGATTACCTTGGGCTCGCGCCCTCGCTGGCCGCGGACCAGCCCTGTGTGGCAGTTTGGTGTGATACGCGGACGGGTGATTCGGATCCGTTTGTGGTGAGGTTCACGCCCCAGCCTCAAGAGAGTTTTGATGCATGGCGGATAGCGCGTTTTCAGCCGGGTGATTTTGGTGGGAAAGGAGCGGCGGGCGGCGATCCCGATGGTGATGGCGAGCTGAATGTATTTGAGTATCTGGGCGGTGGTAATCCGTGGCGCGCTGAGTGGGGTGAGGCGATGATGGTCTCGGGCGAGCAGGGGGCGGGGCGGCGGGTGGTTTGGGCGCAACGCAAGGCGTTGGCGCTAGCGGGGGAGTTGACGGTGAGCGGAGTGGATTTTTTGGGAGGCAAGTGGCCAACGGGTACGTTGAAGCCGTTGGGGACGGGGACCGCGGGTGCTCTGTTGCCGGTATTGCCAGCGGGACTGATCTGGCAAGGAGTGGAAACGCCCGCGGGGGCGGCGGGCCTGGTGACCCGCGAATACGTCTTTTCGGGGGATGCGCTATCGGGGCGGACGCTGACCACGGATACGGTCAGATCGGGAGCGGTCACGTTCGGCACGTCCGCGCGTTTGATCAATCTCGCGGCGCGAGGATTTTCGGGGATCGGGGCAAGCCAGCTGATCGTGGGCTTTGTGATTGACGGCGACAAATCGATCTTGGTGCGGGCAGCGGGTCCAGCGTTGGCGGGCTTTGGGGTCACGGGCAACTTGGCCGAACCGCGGTTGAGTTTGCAAGGAGCTGCGGTGGACGTGAGCCTGGTCAATGATCGTTGGGAGTTGGGGTCGGCGAGTGCGGCGCTCTTCGCGAGGTTGGGAGCATTTCCGTTTGGAGAGGGGAGTCGGGACGCGGCCCTCGTGCAGCCGTTGAGTGCCGCGAGCTACACCGCGGTGGTCAGCGGGGTGAATGCGACGGTGGGTACAGTGCTGGTTGAAGTTTACGATGGTGATCGAGCGCCAGGCGGTGGCGACGGCGGGCGCTTGGTGAATCTTTCGGCGCGGGCTTTGGTGCGCGGTGGCGACGATGCACTCGCGGCGGGATTTGTGATCGGCGGGACCCAACCGCGGCGGGTGTTGGTCCGAGCCGTAGGACCAACGCTGGGTGAATATGGAGTGACCGGGGTGCTGGCGGATCCGGTGTTGCGGCTTTACCAAGGGGCCACGCCGCTGGCGATCAATGATGATTGGGAGATCAGCCGGAGCGGTGCCGCGCTGGCGGTGACGGCGCAAAGGGTGGGGGCGTTTGCCCTGGCGCCCGCGAGTTTGGACGCGGCGCTGCTCATCACTTTGGCCCCAGGGGCGTACACGGTGTTAGTGGCGGGGGTGGCGGGCACGGCCGGGCTCGTACTGGTGGAAATTTATGATGCGGATTGACCGGACGGCCCGGCCGATGCGGGGATAAAGGTGGGGGGCGGTGCTCTTTTTTGTTTCCGCTGGAGCCGGAAAGTTCGGACACTGGCTCTTTGTATGTGTTTTCTCGTTATTTTTTTGGCGGCTCTCTGTTCCGCGGGAGCAGCGGTACCGCGCGACCTTGAGCTGGCTCTAAAGGGTTTTCGGTCGGATGTGCCCCCCGGTTGGTCGTTCACGCAAACGACCTCCGCCGAGGGTAAGTCGACCGTTGAGCGCAGTGATGCGGGCAAGCCGGAATTTGATCGATGGACCCTCGCGTTAAAAGATGGTCGGGCGCCGGCCGCGGGTGACCTCCGCGACTATGGGGACGCGCGGTCGCGTCGCTCGCGTGGGGGGACCGCCCCGAGGCTCGTTGACCAATTGGACCTAGGATCGTTAGAGACGGTGTCGGGCGACGACGTGAGAGTGACGTATCGTTGCCGGTTGCGGCCAGGAGAAACCGGGGACAAGACGGCGGCGTTCCTGCGGGCGACGGTGGTTGTCCACAAAGTCACGCACACGATTGAAGTGATCGAGTTGGCGAGTACGAGCGGGTTTAGCCCGGGCTTTGGGGTGAGCATTGGCGAGTTGCTGACGCGGATGACTTACAGTCTCCCGACGGAAGGGCGGCCCAGCTTCCCGCAGCAGGTAGCGACGCGGGTGCGCGGGACGGCGTTTTTCTTTAAGTCCCTAGACGCGGAGATGACCGTTACCTTTGGTGATTTCATGCAGCCAGTAAAAAGAACGCGCGCGGCGAGCCCGTGATTTTATTGCCGGGTCGGTCGCGACCCGGCCAACGAGGGCGGCGATGTCGGCTGTCTGGTGGTTCTCTGTTCGCCCTGCGATCATGATGTCGCGACCCGGCCGACGAGGGGCGGCGACTTCCGCTGGCGGGGACTCCGCGGTAGGCTCGGCGGTGGTACGGGGTCAGGGGGAGGGCGCGGCTTGACTGGTCGCGATCGCCTCCGCGCGGCGGTAGTTGGTGCGGAAGACGGCGGCGAGTTCTTGGGCGGCGCGGACTTCCTCCACCTTGTTTTTTGAATTGAGCCGCGCGCGGATTTCTTGGTTGGTGCGCTCGTAAGTTACGGCGGAGAGATCTTGAAGGACGGCGAGAGCGCGGGATTTAGCGGGTTCGGGTGCGGCGATAATCGCCCGCCAAGCGGAGCGGAGTTCAGTGTGGGTATCCTCGCACATGATACGCACGATAAAAGCCATCTCGCGGAAGATTTTTCCGGTCCAGGCCTCGCGATAAATGAGCGGATCGACCTGTTCGAAGGGCGTCTCCTCGGGATCGCTCCTCCAAGCGTGCCACTCGGTGTGGGTGTAGAAGTCGCGGCGCACGGGGATGCGGCGGAGGACCAGTCGGGTGGGTCCTCCCGGTGCCCCCACTTTAAAGTTCCAGAGTTTCTGCCCCTCCATGGATAGGCTGTATTCGATAAAAGCGACCGAGGCGGCGCGGTTTTTCGTGCCGCGGAGCAGGCCGATGGGGTCGACCGAGGCGACGGCGCCACCCGCGGGGGAGACATAACCGATCCGATCGCCGGCACCCCGGCGGCGGACGGCCTCTTGCTGTTGGCGGCCGTAAAAATCGATACAAAGGCCCGCGGCGCAGTTACCCGCGGCGACGTCGATCGGAGGCTTTTGCGAGGAGTCGGTGAAATAGCGGGCGTTGGCGCCGATGAGTTGGAGGAGGCGTAGGCCGGCGGCCCAGCCCTCGCGGACGGCGGCGGCTTGGATTTCAGCGGGGGGAGCGTTAGGTTGTTCGCGAGTGAAGACGTGAAGTTTCTTCTGCATCTGTTGCTGCAGGATATTCTCGAAGGCCTTGGCGACGGAACTGCTTTTAGTCGGATCAGCGAGGCCGATTTCGCCAAAAAAACGCGGATCGGCGAGGTCGTCCCATTGCGTTGGCGGGTTGCTGAAACCGAGGCGTTTCAAGGCATCGCGATTGAAAATGATGCCGTAGGAACTGAGGACGGTGCCGATCCATAAGCCTTGGGGATGCCAGTAACGTTCGCCGCCGAAATACTCCGGGATGGTGTCGGCGGTAAACCACTCGGGGTGCAGTTGAGGCAGACCTGAACTGACCAAACGGCCGGCTTGGGCCTGACGCTCCAAATCATAGGTGCCCCCGCCAAAAAAAATATCGATCCCGCAGCCGACATCAGAGGAGAGAAAGGCGGCGCGCGCCTCTTGGGCTTGGGTGGTGGCGGACGCGGGTAGGCGAGGCAATTGAAAGGACCCCTGAACCTCCGCGCTCCATGGTTTCCCCAGTTGACGGGTCCAATAGTTCTGGAACGAGGTGGTGTATTCCCCCTCGAGAAACCGCGCGATTTCACTCGTGCCTCCGACGATCCGCCAATCAATCGCCACCGTGCGGCCGGTTTTAGCGCGATACCACTCGCCGAAGCCCCGGGCGTACTCGTAGCGAATGGCCTCATTATGAGGCGTGATGATGACGACAGTATCGTTGGCGGTACCGAGAGGCGTGCCTTTGGGGCGGAGGGTAAACGGCAACACCACGACGACGGCGAGTGTGAGCAGGAGCAGGACTCGCTTCATATGAAAACGGAAACGCCCCGCCAGTTCGCGCGTGGCGCCCAAGTTTGCGGGCTTGGGCGCAGGCGGCGGGCGAGGAGCCTCTTCACTCGCAGAGGACGATGACGTCGTCCGGATCGGCCGAGGCAAAGACCTCGCCGCGTTGCGCTGGATCGAGCCGGCGCGGGTTGAGCTCGAGCATTTTTAAATGGTGCCCATCGGCAACGAGTTCGTATTGCGCGAGCTCGCCGAGATAAATCGCGTGGCCGATCCGGCCGCGTACGAAATTCTTGGCGGGCCGTGTCTGGCTCAAGGTCCAAGCCTCGGGCCGGATGGAGAGCGTGACGGCGGCGCCGGTTCCTGGACGAGCGGAAGCGTCGCCGAGGAGGCCCTCAAAGCGCCCAAGTGCGGTGTCGACGAAGGCGCGTCCCTCGCTGGTGGCGATGACCTTACCCGGGATAAAATCGGTCTCGCCGATAAAGTCCGCGACCATTTTGGAAGCGGGGCGACGGTAGACTTCCGCGGGTGAGCCCACTTGAAGGATTTTCCCGCGATCGAGTACGGCCATACGGTCGGAGACCGAAAGCGCCTCCTTCTGATCGTGGGTCACGTAGACGGTCGTCACATTAAACTCCTTGCAGACGCGGCGGATCTCCGCGCGCATTTCGAGTCGGAGTTTGGCGTCGAGATTGGAGAGGGGTTCGTCGAGCAGCAGGCAACGCGGCCGGATGACCAGAGCGCGGGCGAGTGCGATGCGTTGTTGCTGGCCGCCGGAGAGCTGGTTCGGACGACGTTGAGCGTAGTCGCCCATGTGGACCGCCTCGAGCGCGGCCATGGTGCGCGTTTGGATTTCTGCCTTGGGCACACGGCGTTCTTCGAGTCCGAACGCCACGTTTTCGCTGACGGTGAGATGAGGCCAGAGCGCATAGCTCTGGAACATCATGCCGGTATTTCTTTTGTGAGGAGCGAGCTGGGTGACGTCTTCGTCGCCGAAGAAAATCTGGCCGGCATCGGGCAAATAAAATCCGGCCAAGCTACGCAGGAGCGTGGTCTTGCCGCAACCGCTGGGGCCAAGAAGGAAGAAGAGTTCCCCCGGCTCGATGGTAAGGTCCAGATTTTGTAAGGCGACGACCGCTCCGAAGCGTTTAGACAGTTGCTGGATGCGAATGGAAATCATGGAGCGCGGGCCGACCAAAGGCGGCGCGGATCCAACGGCCCGAAGCGGCGCTAGTCAAAGGGAATAGAAGCCGGCCGTTTCCGCGACAGGCCGGCTGGATGGACCGACGCCTTAAATGGGCGTGAAAAGTGACAATCGGGCTGACATTGGCGGTTGGGGGCGTGAGAACGGCGCATGCCTGCGCTTAAACGTTCTCCGGGATTACATCCTGATCTCTCCGAGGTCCTGCTCACCGATCTTCAGATTAAGCGCCGAGTGCGGTCGCTGGCGGTGGAGATCAAGCAGGTGTATGGAGACGGCGAGTTTACGATTATATCGCTGATTAACGGGGCGGTGATGTTTACCTGCGACCTAATGAGGGAGATCGATAATCCGGTGCGGTTGGACTGCATTCGCGTCTCGAGCTACGGGAGCAAGACCAAGTCGATCGGCACGCCCCAAATCATTCACAGCCTCACCCTGGATATCGCGAAACGCGATGTGCTGGTGATCGATGACATCCTGGATACAGGGAAGACTTTGAAGCTCGTCAGCGAACTGGTGCGAGCGCTGAGGCCGGCGAGTTTGCGGACCTGTGTGCTCTTAGATAAAAAAGCGCGGCGGGAAGTCGCCTTGGAAGCCGATTTCGTGGGCTTTGAAATTCCGGATCGTTTTGTGGTGGGGTACGGCCTCGATTTCGCGGAGCGTTATCGAAATTTACGAGGTATTGGGGTGTTGAAGAAGTCCAAGCAAACGGTGGGGGCGTGGGCGGTGGGCTAAGGCGTGGGGCGGGCGACTTGGCGGGTTTTAGGACCCCCGCGATTTTCCGCGGACGGCGGCAGCGGTGCGGCGAGCTTTGGGATAGTCTTGGACGGGTCGTGACGCGACCTTCCGATAGTCGCCGTGGCGCAGGGCGTTGACCTGATCGCGCAAGACGGCGGCGCGTTCGAATTCGAGGCGTTCGGCGGCCGCTTGCATTTCTAGCTCCAGCTCGGCGATAACGGCGGCGACATCGTCGACCTCCTCCGCGACCTTGGTATCGATCGGGGCGACGCCCGAGCCGTCGTAGACCCGGAGGCTGGTCTGAGCGGTCCGGTGCACGCTGCGTGGCGTGATGCCGTGCTCGAGATTGTAGGCCATTTGTTTTTGCCGCCGATAGGCGACGGCGGCTTGCGTGCGGCGGATTGATTCGGTGATGCGATCGGCGTAAAAAATCACTCGGCCCTTTTCGTGCCGGGCGGCCCGACCAGCGGTCTGAATGAGCGAGGTTTCGCTGCGGAGGAACCCTTCTTTGTCGGCGTCGAGAATCGCGACCAGCGCGACTTCTGGAAGATCGAGGCCCTCGCGGAGGAGATTAATGCCGATGAGGACGTCGAAGTTTCCCAGTCGCAGGTTGCGGAGGATTTCCACTCGCTCGATCGCATCGATATCGGAGTGGAGGTATTCGACGCGGACTTTGGCCTCGCGCATGTAGCTCGTGAGGTCCTCGGAGAGACGTTTGGTGAGGGTGGTGACAAGGACGCGTTCGCCCGCGGCGGCGGCGGCTTTCACCTCACCGATCAGATTCTCGACCTGTCCTTTGGTCGAGCGGATGGTTATCTCTGGATCGAGCAGGCCGGTGGGGCGCACCAGTTGCTCGGCGATTACCGCCGATTTCTTGAGCTCGAATTCAGCGGGGGTGGCGGAGACGTAAATAGTCTGGCCGGTCACGCTTTCGAATTCCGGGAAGCTCTGGGGGCGATTGTCGAGGGCTGATGGCAGGCGAAAGCCGTAATCGACGAGCGTCTGTTTGCGGGCGCGATCGCCGTTGAACATGCCACCGACCTGGGGAATCGTGACGTGACTCTCGTCGACGACGAAAAGGAAATCCTTGGGGAAGAAGTCGATCAGGCAAAACGGGCGCTCGCCGGGCTGGCGGGCGGTGAGATGGCGGGAGTAGTTTTCGATGCCGTTGCAGAAACCCATTTCTTGGAGCATCTCCAAATCGTAATTGGTGCGCATGCGGATGCGTTGCGCCTCCAGATATTGACCCTTGGCCTCGAAGTGAGCGACGCGTTCGTCGAGCTCGGCCCGGATGGCGCGGATCGCGGGCTCGAGTTTACTCCGGCTGGTTACGTACTGATTGGCTGGATACAGGTCAAATTGTTCGAGCGGGCGGATGACCGTACCGGTGAGCTGGTCAAACTCATGCAAGGCCTCAATTTCATCTCCGAAAAACTCCACGCGCAAACCCTGTTCGAGGTAGGCGGGCATGATGTCGACGACATCGCCGCGGACGCGGAAACGGCCTGGTTTCAGTTCAAAATCGTTGCGATCATAAAGATTATCGACGAGGCGCTCGAGGAGCTTTTGCCGGCCGATCCCGAGCCCGCGGCGGAGAGGAATGCGCATTTCGGTGAATTCCTGGGGAGAGCCCAAGCCGTAGATGCAGGAGACGCTGGCGACGACGATGACATCGCGTCGCGAGACCAGGGAGCTAGAGGCGGAGATGCGCATTCGCTCGATCTCCTCGTTAATCGAAGAATCCTTCTCGATGAAAGTATCACTGGAGGGCACGTACGCCTCCGGCTGGTAGTAGTCGTAATAGCTGACGAAGTATTCGACGGCGTTTTCGGGGAAGAAATTTTTAAATTCTGAGTAGAGCTGAGCGGCGAGCGTCTTGTTGTGGGAGAGGATGAGGGTCGGGCGTTGGACCTCAGCGATGACGTTGGCGATGGTGAAAGTCTTCCCGGAACCGGTCACGCCGAGCAGCGTTTGGGCGGAGTGCGGGGCGCGCAACGAGGCGACGAGTCGAGCGATGGCCTGGGGTTGGTCGCCGGTGGGTTGGAAGGGTGAATGGAGTTTAAAGAGCATGCAGCGAAAACGCGTGGCGGTAAATCGGCTTCGTTTTGGCGCAATTACAAACCGAAGATCCTCATCGCGGACGCCCAGAGTGCGGACCAGAAGCGACGCATTCCCGCGGTGTCGCCTGGCGTGGCGATGGCCTGGGTGAGGAAAATTCCGCGCCCGGAAAAGAGGTCGTCGAAGAGCGGGTTCATTCCGCGGTAGTAGCTCCAGAAGGTTTCCGCTCGGACGGGTTGGTAATCGAGGTTGGGGGTAAAGCCGACGGTGGCGTCCTGATTGGTGCGCCGGGCGGGGAGGGCGTCGCCCGGGCGGTCGATGAGTCGCTCAGCGCGGACGCCGCGAACACCGGCGATGACCAACGCGCAAGGGCCGTTAAACTCGAAGAACCGAAATTGGCCGGTCACCCACGACTGCCAGCGGAACAGCTGCCAGCGGCGGCGGATTCTCAGGCGAGCATCGGCGGTGGTGATGACGCCGGCGAGAAAACTGGGCCGGAGGACGAAGGCGGCACCGAGCGGTAGCGTGAGGACGGCGAGCTCGCAGTGCGGGTCGTCCTGATGAGCCAGGGTAACCTGGCGATCCTGGGCGGTCGCGGAGTTATTTTTGAGCTCGATGAGTTCGATCAAGCCGGTGGCGGCACAAGTGAAAGGAATGCGCCAGTCGAGGACCGCGCGGGTCTGGCGTTGGACGCCCTCATCGGAAGCTTGGAGAAATTTTTCCCGCACCCAGAGTCGTTGGCCGGAGACGAGGGGTAGATCGATGGCGACGCGACTCTCCGTGACGGCAGGCATGGCTGGCAGGGTCTCCGCTAGCCGCACGGGGCGACCGCGGGTGATGACGGGTGCGACGCAGGTGTACAGGATTAATTTTGCCAGAGAAGGTCCGGTAAAATAAAGGCCGAGGAAGAGATAGACCCAAATCTTGACGGGGAATTGGACGAGGTCTCGGCCGAGCGGGTAATCCCACGCCGTTTCCAGGTAATGCATGACGCGGGACTTTTTTTCAGCGGCCGCGGTGATTTGGGCATCGAGTTTCCCCAGGGCGATTTTCAGGCCGTCGATTTCCCACGTGGTGCGGGTGAGTTCGCGGCGGAGGGCGGTGATCTTCGTCTTCAAGGCGAGGCGCATCTCATTCATTTTTTCCAATTGGGCGGCATTGGCCTTTTGTTGCTCCGGATTCCCGAAGAGGCGGTCCCAAGTGCTCTCGAGCTCGTGGAGTTGGGCGATGACGTGATCGGCGCCGGCGGCGCGCGCCTGCTCGGCGGTGATCTCGGCCGAGAGGCGATTCAGGCGATTTTGGACATCGTCGAGGGCGGCGTTGATTTCGGAACGTTGACCGTTGAGGACGTTGACGACGTCTTGCCGCCACTGGCTGAAATCAATGGTGTCTTTGAGGAAAAGCCAGAGCCCGCCCGCGGCGAGGGCCAGCGCGACGATCACGGCGGCGGCGGCGAATTTCTTAAAGATCCAGCGGATAAGTTTGATGATAAATCCCATAGATGACAGCGCGATGGCCGAGAGAGGATGGCGATCATTCAAGATGTCGGCCCGCCATGCCAATGGTTAATCTGGGCCGGGCCGTGGACGGTGGCGCGGCTGGGTGCAACCCAACGGCGGTGAAAGGCGGGCGGGCGGAGCGTGCGGGCTGGTCTCCGCGCGGAGCTTGGCGATCGACCGAAAGTCCTGCGCGGGTCGAAGGTCCGGCCGATTCCGAGCGGAAGTCGTGAAGCCGCCGGGCCGCCGCGGGTTTGGGGGGCTCTGGGTGCGGGAATGACCTACATAAAGAGCCAACCGACGAGGGCGAGGATGGGCAGCAAGATGGGCAAGCTGTAGCGGAAGATGTAGCCGAAGAAACTGGGGCAGTGGACCCCGGCGTCGTGGGCGATGGATTTGACCATGAAGTTGGGCCCATTGCCGATGTAGGTGAGCGCGCCGAAAAAGACGGCGCCGAGACTGATGGCGACGAGGTGCAGGGATTTTTCGGTGAGGAGGATTTTCATGCTGTCGACGCCGCCCGGAGCGGTGACGAGGGCGGTATTTTCGGAGAGAACGCTCGCCTGAGCGAGTTGGAGGAAGTTCACGTAAGTCGGCGCGTTGTCGAGGACGGCGGAGAGGAGACCCGTGGCGAAGTAGTATTGGATCGGGCGAGTGAAGCCCAGTTCGGCCCCGTGGGTGGCGAGGTAACCAAGTGCCGGCATCATCGTGATAAAGATGCCGACAAACAGAAAGGCGACTTCGCGAATCGGGGCGAAGGTGAAAGCGTTCTCGAGGTGGGCGATTTTGGGAGTGAGGAAGTAGCTGGTGGTGGCGGCGGCGAGCATCACGATCTCCCGGGAAAAATAGGTCTCCGGCAAGAAAACGCCGCCGATGATGATTCCGAGCAAGAGCACATTGGCGAGGCCGTCGATGCGCCAGGTCTCGGCCTCGCGGGCGGCTTCATGCTGGAGGCGGCGCGGCATTTTCTGGAAACTCCGCCGGTCGAGAACGTAGAAGACGGCGAGGAGTGTTCCGAGGGTGAAAATCCAGGCAGGGATCGCGTGTTCCAGCAGCCAGAAGAAGGGGACGCCCCGCAGGTAACCGATAAAGAGCGGTGGGTCGCCGATCGGGGTAAGGGCGCCGCCGACGTTTGAAATGATAAAAATGAAGAAAACGACGTGGAAGGCGCTGATCCGAATTTTGTTCATGCGGATCCAAGGACGTATCAGAACCATGGATGCACCGGTGGTGCCGATGAAGTTGGCGAGGATCGCGCCGATGAGGAGAAAGCCGAGGTTGACCGCGGGGGTCGCCTCACCCTTGACCTTGATGTGGATGCCACCAGCGACGACGAAGAGAGCGCCGATAAGGGCGATGAACGAAAAATATTCGTGAAGCGTGTGCGCGAGTGTGCTGCCGCCGTTCGGAATTTGCGTGAGGTAGTAAATGCCGACGATCCCGGCGAGCCCGAGCGAAAGGTGGGGGTAATAGTGCTCCCACATCTGTTTTACCCGCGGTGGCGTCAGCGGCATCGTGGCGATGAGCAGCAGCAGCAGTCCAAACGGGCCGAGGAGCCACAGGGGGATTTCAGGCGAGGTGGCGGACATGATGGAGAGGCGGAGGAAAGCTGCTCGCGCCGCCGCTTACGCGGCAGCGTTGCCGCGCAAGCGCATGGACGCCGCCCCGCGCGGATCAAAAGGTGTGGATGAAAAGTCCCGAGCGGAGTTTCGGTTCGAACCACGTGCTCTTTGGTGGCATGATCTGGCCGGCGTCGGCGATGTCCATGAGCTGGGCGAGCGTCACCGGGTACATGGAAAACGCGACGCCCCCTTCGGCGTCGACGCGGCGCATCAGTTCCGCCGTTCCGCGAATCCCGCCGACGAAATCGATCCGCTTGCTCGTGCGCACATCGGCGATGCCAAGGACGGGGCCGAGGAATTTATCTTGTAAGATGCTCACATCAAGCCGCGAGACGGGATCGGCCTGAGGGGCGGCGGTGCAGCGCAAACCGTACCATTTTCCGGCGAGGTACATGCTGACTTGACCGACGGCCGCGGGTGACGGGGCCGCGTTTTCTTGCAGTCCGAAGACGGCTTGGACCTGCGCGAGAAAATCGGCGGGCGCATGGCCGTTGAGATCAACAACCAACCGGTTGTAGGGGAGAATTTTTAGTTCACTCGCGGGAAACAGCACGCACAGGAACCAATTATAATCCTCTTGTCCGGTGGGTTGAGGCTGGCGGTCGCGGCGGAGGCGGGCGACGCGCGCGGCGCTGGCAGCGCGGTGGTGACCATCTGCAATATACGTGGTGGGGACGGCGCGGAAGGTCTCGACCCAGTCTTGGCCGCCTGGGATCCGCCAGAGGGTATGGCGGATGCCGTCGGGCGCGGTAAAATCGTGCAAGGGAGTTTCGCGCGTTTTGGCGGCGACGAGGGCGTTGACGGCCGCGTTGTCGCGGTAGGTGAGGAAGACGGGCCCGGTGTCGGCGCTGAGCGTATCGATCAGCCGGGTGCGGTCGTCCTCTTTATCCTGGCGGGTTTTCTCGTGTTTCTTGATGAGGCCGGCGTCATAGTCGTCGACGTGGCAACCGGCGACGAGACCACGTTGGACGTGGGTGCCCATTTGCTGCTGATAGATATAAAGGCAAGGGGTGGTCTCGCGGAGCAGCACGCCGGCCTGTTGCAGGGCGAGGAAATTTTCCCGGGCCTTGGCGTAAACGGGATCGCTGTAGGGATTGGTGCCCGCGGGCAGGTCGATTTCAGCGCGGTCGACGTGGAGAAGGCTCTGCGGCCGGCCGGCGGCGAGGATGGCAGCTTCGGCGGCGTTGACGACATCGTACGGCACGCAGGCGACCTCAGGGGCGCTGGCGGGCGAAGGAACGAGACCTTGGAAGGGATGAATGCGCATAGCGTGAGAAATGAGATGATGAAGTGGAGTCGGGGCGGTCGATGGAAAAATAAAAACGGTGCTTGGAACTGTTGGATCGGCGAGACCGAGGCAAGGGGAGTGGCAATAAAAAGCCCCCCGTTTCCGGAGGGCTGAAAAGGAGCGGCGTTCGCGGAGGCGGACGCGATTATTTCTTCGGGGCAGAGCCGCGCTTGAACCGAGAGGTGAATTTTTCGACGCGACCAGCGGTATCGACGAGACGTTTCTCACCGGTGTAGGCGGGGTGGGAATCCATCGTGACATCGCGAGCGATCACGAAATACTCCTTACCATCGATCTGCTCTTTGCGTGCAGACTTCATGGTGGACTTGGTGAGGAAACGTCGGCCGGTTCCAATATCAAGGAAGCAGACGTTGTTAAGAGTAGGGTGGCCTTCAGCTTTCATGGCGGTAGATTTGGGTTAGCCTTGGCGCGCTTTGTAACGCGGCTCGACCTTGTTAATGACGTAAATCTTGCCCTTGCGGCGGACCACCTGACACGCTGGGTGACGCTTCTTGGCGGATTTGATAGAGGAGACGACTTTCATAAAAGGGGTGAAGGCATAGGCGGGCTTCGTCGCTGTCAATGGAATATTTGGGCAAGTTTGAAATTGGAGGTAAGTCGGTGGCGGTGCAGCCGTTTTAAATGCGGGCGGCGAGCGCTTCCCCAGCCGCGAGGCAAGCTGGTAAAGCGATGCCGTCGCGCGCTTGACCGCCGATCAGAAAGCCCGGAAAGGCCTCTTCGGTGGTCTGCATGGTCAGGAGATGATCGGCGTAGCCAAGATTATATTGCGGGATTGCCTGTGGCCAGAAGGTGTGGCGGCTAAAAACCGGCGGGCCAACGACGCCCAGCAATTCCTGTAAATCGGGCGTGATCGCTGCCAACGCGTGCTCGGGCGAGAGCTGGGCGAGGTCGGGTTGACGGGTTCCGCCGATGAGGACGGTCAAGCCGACATGGTGGGCGGGGGCGCGGCCGGGAAAAAGGGTGGAGGAGAAAAGGACGCCGAGGATGGTGCGTTTTTCGACGGCTGGGACCAAGAGGCCAAAGCCGTCCAGCGGGTGGGCGACTTGAGCGCGATGAAAGCCGAGGAAGAGGGAGGTGAGCGGGGGGTGTTCGATGCGGTCGAGCGACGCGAGCGGGGTAGTGGCGGCAGGGCCGAACCGGAGTCGGGCGAGCGCGGGTGCGGGCAGGGCGGCGATCACCTGGTCGAACGGGGCGGAATGTGGCGAACCGCCCTCGATCCAGCTGATCCGCCACGGTGGGCCAGGCTGAAGATGTTCGACGCGGCAGCCAAGTGCGAGGCTGCCCGCGGGAAGACGCGCGGCGAGCGTGTCCGGCAAGGTCTGTAATCCTCGGCGAAAGGAAAAAATTCCGCGCGGTTTGGGCTGGGGCGTCATGCGGGCAGCGACCAGTTGGCCGCGGAGGAGTGAGCCGTGGGTTCGCTCCATGGCCCAGAGCTGCGGGAAAGCGTACTGGGCGGAGAGTTTGGCGGGGTCGCCAGCGTAGATCCCCGTGACGAATGGGTTGAGCGCGTAGTCGACGAACTCCTGGCCGAAATGGGAGCAGATGAAAGATTGGAGGCTCAGGTCGGTGGATCGTACGAGGGGACGGTGGCGCCACTCGGCAAGCAAACGAAGTTTTGCGCCCATTGAAAACAAAGGTGAAATCAACAGGGCGCCGGGTGAGCGCGGGAGGGCGACGGGCACGCCACGGCGCACGATATAGCGATTCTTGGCGGCGGGTTGCGCGGGAGTGCGTTCGGCGGAGAGGCCCAGTTCGTCGATGAGGACGTTCGTGGCGGGGGCGTGGCCGAGGAGAGTGTTGGGGCCGGCTTCGCTGAGCCATTCCCCTGAAATATCGGTGCGAATCGCGCCGCCGACCCGATCGGACGCTGCAAACACGCGCACGGTGAAGCCCCGTTGCATCAAGCGATAGGCGGCCGTCAGGCCGGTAACGCCGGCGCCGAGAATGGCGATCGACTGAGAAGAGGTGCTGGGCACGGGAGGCGAAGGCGTGACGTGAGGGCGGGAAGCGCGGTCGGCGGCTTCGCTCGATTGGTTGTGCGGGCGTGGCCTCGGTCGGCGTGACGTGATAGTGAGAACGGTGGGAGCGGCGTCAGCGGGTTTATTTTTCCCAGGAGGTCACGGTATCGACGAGGGCCTGCATACACTCGATTTTGGCGTGGGGCATGATCCCGTGACCCAGATTGAAGATGTGGCCGTTGGTACCGCGCATGGATTCGAGGAGGCGGGTGGCTTCGCGGGTGACGATGGCGGGGGTCGTGTTAAGCAGGACCGGATCGAGATTGCCCTGGACCGCGATGGTGGCGGGCAACGTTCGGCGCACAATGGCGAGATCGTTGGTCCAATCCACGCTGAGGACGCGGACGCCGGTGAAGGCCTGATCGGTGAGGTGAGCGGCGGTCCCCTTAGCGTAAAGAATGATGGGGAAATCGGCGGGGAGGGCGGCGACGATCTGGCGGATCCAGCGCAAGGAAGCGGCCTCGTAATCCGGCCCGGCGATGATACCTCCCCAAGAGTCGAAAATCTGAATCGCATCAGCACCCGCGGCGATCTGGAGTTTAAAGTAGGTGATTAATGCGGCGGTGAGTTTCTCGAGCAACGCCTCGAAGAGGGGGCGCTCCGTATAGAAGAGGGTTTTAATCCGCTCGAACTCGTCGGAACTGCCGCCCTCGACCATGTAGGTGGCGAGGGTCCAAGGTGAACCGCCGAAGCCCAAGAGCGCGCGACTGCCCGCGAGCTCAGTTTTTAGCAGAGCGAGGGCCGCGGTGACGTAGTGGAGGCGTTCGGGGATGGCCTCGGCGGGGGCGAGGGCCGCGATCTGGGCGCGCGTTTCGAGCCGAAATTCCATGCCGATGCCGCCTTGCTCACGAAAGTGGTAGCCTTGGCCAAGGGCTTCCGGAATCACGAGAATATCGGAGAACAGAATGGCCGCATCGAGACCGGGGAAACGTTGCAAAGGTTGCAGAGTCACCTCGGCCGCGAGCGCGGGTGTCCGCACCATTTCGAGAAAGGATGACTTCGCCTTGAGCGCGCGATACTCGGGCAAGTAGCGCCCGGCCTGGCGCATCACCCAGAGAGGCGGTCGTGGCAGGGATTGACCGGAGCAGGCGGCAAGAAAACGTTGGCGGGAGTTCACGCGTTTGGAGGGGTCGATGATGGTGAGGAAGGCAGATCCCCGAGCTTCGCCCAGTCGTGCGGCGGGAGAAATTTTTCATAGAGCTGCGCCTCGGGTGAACCGGGAGCGGGGTGCCAGTCGTAGTCCCACCGCACCAAGGGCGGGAGCGACATCAGAATCGATTCGGTGCGGCCGCCGCTTTGCAGGCCGAATAACGTACCGCGATCCCACACAAGGTTGAACTCGACGTAGCGGCCGCGCCGGTAGAGCTGAAACTGGCGCTCGCGCTCGCTGTACTGGGTGGATTTTCGGCGCGAGAGAATGGGGCGGTAAGCGGGCAGGAAAGCGTCGCCGACCGCCCGCGCGAGGGCGAAGGAACGTTCGAAACCGAGCTCGTTAAAATCGTCGAAGAAAACCCCGCCGATACCGCGCGCTTCGTGGCGGTGTTTAAGGTAAAAATAGTCGTCGCAGTTTTTCTTGAAGCGCGGATAGAGCGTTGGGCCGAAAGGGGTGAGCGCGGTGCGCGCTGTCTGGTGCCAGTGCACGGCGTCGGCCTCGTCGCCGTAGTAAGGGGTAAGATCGAAACCGCCGCCGAACCACCAGACCGGCTGCGCCGCATCGGCGCCGGCCAGAAAGAAACGCACATTGGCGTGCGCGGTGGGGGCGTAGGGGTTGCGGGGATGCAGCACGAGCGAAACGCCGAGGGCCTCCCAAAGTTTGCCCACGAGCTCGGGTCGATGCGCGGTGGCGGCCGGCGGAAGCTGGGTGCCCCGCACATGGGAAAAGGCCACCCCCGCCTTTTCAAAAACCGCATCATCGTTCAGCAGGCGCGTACAGCCACCGCCACCCTCCGCTCGCGTCCACTGATCCGTGGAAAACCGCGCACCCTCCGCTTCCTCGGACAGCGCGCCGCACAAAGTTGCCTGCAACGTCAGCAGATAGTCACGGACTCGAGTAAGGTGAGATGTGGTCGTCATCGAAGACGCGCCGTTCAGCGCGCTGGACGGGAAGGAGAACCGGAACGGTGCGTGAGAACGAGGATGATTTTTCGTACCGAGCGGTTGCAACGTGACGCTTGACGACTCTGCTAGATTTCCCGTCGACAGTCCGCCGCGCCCCGTGCTGGCTCACCTTTCATCTATGCAATCCACTGTTCTCACCACGATCGCTGCGACCGGTTTCTCCGTGGCCTTTTTCCACGCGGCGATCCCGACGCACTGGCTGCCGTTTGTGCTGGTGGCACGGGCTCGCCAGTGGGGGCACGCCAAGACGCTTGCGGTCACGGCACTCGCGGGTTTGGGCCATGTGGCGTTAACCAGCCTGCTCGGTCTGGCGATCGCTTGGGGTGGGTTTCAACTGGAGGAAAAGGTCGAGTGGTTCTCGCGGTTCGCGGGTGCTCTCTTACTCCTGATCGCGGCGTTTTACTTTTGGCGGCAATGGAGCGGTGGAGGTATTCTCCACCATCACCCGCCGGGTGGTCAGCATCATGCCGGCGAACATTGCGGCCACGGGCATGCGCGGAGTCATTGGGATGAAGAACTCAAAGACTCTCCGCTGGTCTCGGGAAAGTCCGGTGAGGCGGCGGCGATCAGCGGGCTGTTTGTCATGCTCACATTATCGCCGTGCGAGGGATTTCTCCCCGTTTATCTTTCAGGCGTGCAGTTTGGCTGGCGCGGTTTCTTCGTGCTCAGCTTGATTCTCGCGGTCGCGACCTTGGCGGGGATGCTGTCATTCACTTGGCTGGCCCTCGTTGGCTTTGATCGGTTTCGGCTGCAAACTTTCGAGCGTTATGAGGCCGCCTTGCTCGGAACTTTATTCGGAATTCTCGGAGCGATCATTCTTTTAATGGAGCATTGAGTGATCGAGTCGTGTGCTGGGTGAGATCTTTCCGGCGAATACCGGCGTTCGTGCCGATTTTTTGAAATCACGAAGGCAGAAACCCTGATTTTATCCGCAAATTCACCTTTTTTTTGATCGCTTTGAACGGAGGCGCCACCCGCTGCGCATCGTGATGAAGGGGATCAGATGCTCGGCTACGTCCGAGCGCGGACCGCGGCGACTCGCTGGGCCTGACCGAATTTGTCTGGGCGATTGACCGGAATTTTCGATGGGTGGGTTTTCGGATCCAGCGGACGACGGCGGCCAGAAGAACCGCAAATGTGAAGCGTCGAAAATTCGCGCAAAATTACGGGTTCTCTCATTTGATGGAATTCTGCGGGCGTGGAATCCGGCTTGGTGGAGCGCGCTGCACGCTTCGAGCTGCTTGGCGACCGCGGACGAAAGTTTAACTCAGGCCTCGCTAGCGGC
>CAMDOF010000019.1 GCA_945903465.1 Opitutus sp. GAS368 | reverse complement strand
CCGTCCCACCATGCCCCTCCCCCCGCAAATCCAATTTCTTAGGAGCAATCCCTGTCGTACCCCATGACTTACTCTTTCACGCCTTCCAGCGTATTCCCGCGCTTTCACCGTGTCGGCTGCTTCCTTGTTTGTTTTCACGCAGTCCGACTGCTCGGCCTGCTCGGCGTCGCCCCCTTCGTCGCGTTTGGTCAGGCCCAAAGTGGCGCCACGATTCGCGGCCAGGTCAGCAACGTCGCGACCGGTTCCTATCTGAACGGTGCGGTTGTCCTCGTGGCCGGCACGGTGCAAAGCGTGATCACCGACCGTGAAGGACGCTACGAACTGGTCAACCTGCCGCCGGGTGAGGTCACCCTCTCCGTGAGTTTTTCCGGTTTGGATCCGCAGCAGATTCGGGTCGCGTCCGCGCCCGGCCAGAGCGTCGTGCGCAACGTCGAGCTGACCTCGCCGATCTACAAAATGGAAAAATTCACTGTGGCCGGTGAACGGGAAGGGACGGCGCTCGCCGAGACGCTGCAACGTCAGGCGCCGAATGTGAAGAACGTCATTTCGTCCGACACGTTCGGCAATGTGGCCGACGGAAACATTGGCGACCTGCTCCAGCACGTGGTCGGCATCACGGCGGACTATAACGGACCCGACGTCCGCCAAGTGAGCATTCGGGGCGTAAGCTCGGCCCTCAGCTCGGTCACGATGGACGGCCAGCATATCGCATCAGCGCAGTCGAGCGGTCTCGGGCGTTCGTTCGAGTTCGAACAGGCGTCGCTCGGCAATATCGAGACGATCGAAGTGACCAAGGCTGCCACCCCGGACATGGAGGGTTCCTCGATCGGCGGCAGCGTGAATCTCGTGACGAAGAGCGCATTCGATCGCGCGGTGCCGCGCACGTTCGACTACACGCTCGGCTTTGCCACGCGTCCGCAAACGCTGCGTTACAACAACTCAAGCTGGTGGAAAATGCCCGTGGCCGGCTACGGGCCGTCGATGAATTTCAGCTATTCCGACGTCCTCGGCCAGGAAAAGAAAATCGGCCTCACCGTGAACGGCACTGTGCACAGCCTGCCGTGGGGTGGCGGCCAGTCCGGACTGGCGTTCGAGCGCCGCGCCACGCCGGGTCCAGTCTACACTTGGCAGACGCGCCGGATCGATGTCGGCCCCACGCGCAGCCGCGCCGCGACGAGCGTCAAGCTCGACTATCGGTGGAGTGATCGCACGACGGTATCGTTCAACACCGCCTACAACTATTTCCACGAAAACGGTGACACGCGGACGAACAACCTGGAGTACACGGCGCGCGCGATCGCGATTGTCGATGCCGGCGGCAACCGCACCGGCGGCGGTTTCATTCACCCCAACTACAGCGACAACATCACGCGGATCTTCGCGGGTGGCACCGGCACGTTCAGCGACATCTCGATCACGACGGTCGACAAATCCGGCCGAACCTATGTCTTCCAGCCCTCGGTCCGGCATCGCTTCCCCGGACTGCAGATCGACTACTCGCTCTCCTATTCCAATGCGGCCAACTGGTATGACTCTTCGCACGACCAGCCGAAGTTCCGTGCGCCCAGCGAAAGCCGGCCCAAGGGCGTCGTCAGCATGCGACTCAACAACATCGGCTGGAACGTGGACCGCTCCAAGGATCTGGTGTGGCCGACGGTCACGCAGACCCAGGGTCCGAACATGTATGACCTGAACAACTATGGTGCCCTGCTGCTGACGCAGAACGATCAGCGCGGCAACGACGCGGTGATCAGCGGAAAGTTCGACGTGAAAAAGGAGCTGGCGTGGCGGCGGCCGGTCACGCTGAAGTCCGGTCTCCTGTGGCGCGAGCAGACGCGGAAGGTGTGGAGTGAGTCGCGGCGGTACAATTACGCCGGGCTCGACGGAATTTTTGGCAACGCCGACGACAACCTGAACATGGCGCAGTTTCTTGACACCACAGAATTGCACCGGGACGACGAGGAGCGGAATTTCAAGAACCGCGGCGGCATTCCCGTGTGGCCGAATCCCTACAACGTGGCGAAACATCAGGACCAGAACCCGCGGCTGTGGCGCGAAGACGTCGCGTTTGGCGCGCAGAACAAACTGCAAAACCAGCGACTGATCTCCGAGCAGATTGCGGCGGCCTACGTCATGGGCACAGCAAAGTTCGGTCGATTCTCAACGATGGGCGGCGTGCGCGTGGAGGAAACGAGGCTCGAAGGCGAAGGGGGCGTGAGCTACCTTTCACCGGAGGAACGCGCCCGGCGCGCAGTTTGGGTCGGAACCGTGACCGATGATGAGGCCCGGCGCCGCGCGGTGGCACAATTCGGCGGGCGCGCCACAAACAAAGGTCAGTACCGAAACGTGTTTCCTGGCATTCATTTCAAATATGAACCCTTCGGCGGTCTGTTGACGCGGTTGAGCTGGTCGACTGGCATTGGGCGCCCCGCGTTCGGTTCGATCATTCCGAACGAGACCATCGACGACACCACGCAACGCGTGACGACCAGCAACCCGAACCTGGTGCCGCAAAACTCAAACAACTACGACCTGACGTTGGAATATTATTTCAAGGCGCAAGGAATGGTCTCGGTCGGGGTGTTCACCAAGCGGATCAAGAACTACATTTACACGGACAGCAGCCAGTTCATCGCCGGCGGCCCGAACAACGGCTTCCAAGGCCAGCATGAGGGGTACGGGATCACGACCTCTGCCAATGGTGGCACGGCCAAGATCGACGGCCTCGAGGTGAGCTATCAACAGCAACTCACCTTCCTGCCAGGGTGGTTGAAGGGCTTCGGCGTCTACGCGAACTTCACCAAGCTCCAGACGGAGGGCGACAATTCTGCCTTCCAAACCGGCCCGACCAGCACGGCGGGCGGAACGTTGCCCGGATTCCTCACCACGAGCGGAAATATCGGCATCAGCTATCGCGGCCACGGTTTCGATCTTCGCCCGCAGGCGGTTTATCGGGGCGGATATCTTACCAGCAATTCCACGGATCCCTCCCTCGTGACCTATCAGGAGACCAAGACCACTTGGAGCGTCAAAACCCGCTATGCCTTCACGCGGCGGCTAAGCGTCTTTCTGGATTTGGAGAATATCTTTTCGGAGCCGGTTTCGAAAACGTATGCGCTCTATCCGGACCGTGTGATTCTCGACTACCAGTTTCCCACCAAAATCGTCGGCGGCTTAACGGGCCGCTTCTAAGCCGTGTTCATTGCTCGGAAGGAAGCCAAACGGGGGTAGAGTAGGCAGGAGCTGCCCGAGGTGAGTCGGCTGGCTCCCGCCCCTCATCAAACCGGACGGGCGGATTTCCCTCCTCCAGCTTTCCGAGAACATACGTCGCAAAGCTATCGGCGCCACGCGCACGTCCGAGGCAGCGGCCAGAGTTCATAGTGTCCGAGCAGACGTTCGGCGGTGAAGAAACTAAACAGCCCATCTTTGCAGTCATACTTCCGCCACCGCCACCGCCGCCCGCGGTTTTGCCGCCAGACTCGCTGGCGGCCAAACCCGCGGGTGCTGTGTCCGTAGTCGTAGGCGTTGGACCAGCCGCGGGTGATGCGATTCACCCGTCTGACTGCCTCAGCGCAACTGCGGTATTTCGTCCAGTGATTGAGTTCTTCACGGACGGATTCCCCTAGGTGCAGCCGCGCTTTGGGGCTAGGTTCCACGTGCACGAAGCGGTTGCCCGTGCGCCGACCTGAGGTGGACCCCGAAAATTGGACAGGAGGGATCGTTAAGTCCAAATCCAAAATAAAACGATCCACATGTCCAAAAAACGCCGTCAGCATAATCCCGAATTGAAAGCCAAAGTCGCGCTGGAAGCCTTGCGAGGCATCGAGCCAGTGCATGCGATTGCCGCCAGGCACGCGATCCACCCCGTGCAAGTGAGCCAGTGGAAAAAAGAACTGGTCGCGCGGCTGCCCGAAGTGTTCGCGCGCAAGCCCGACGCCGAGACCGCCGAGGTCAAAGCGCGCGAAGACGAGTTGTATCGCAAGATCGGTCGGTTGGAGATGCAACTCGACTGGCTTAAAAAAAAAGCTGGCGAGCTCGAGGGTTGCAGCACGCCGTCACATGATCGAACCGGCCCATCCTGGTTTGTCTGTCACCCAGCAGTGCGAACTGCTGGACCTGGCGCGCTCAAGTTACTATCACGTGCCCGCGCCCGAGCCGGAGGAGAATCGGCGTTTAATGCGGAAAATCGACGAGGTGTATCTGGCGTATCCGTTTTTCGGTTCCCGACAGATGACGCGCTGGCTGCGACGCCAGGGCCATGACCTGAATCGCAAGCGCGTGCAGCGGCTGATGCGGCTGATGGGCTTGGAGGCGATTTACCAGAAGCCGAATCTGTCGCGCGCGCTGGCCGGCCAGCGGATCTATCCGTATCTGCTGCGCAACCTTGCGGTGACGCGGCCCGATCAGGTCTGGGCGACGGACATCACCTACGTGCCAGTGCAGGGCCGGCACGGGTATCTCTGCGCGGTCCTCGACTGGCACAGCCGCTACGTGCTCGCGTGGGAACTGTCCAACACGCTCGACGCCAGCTTCTGCGTGCGCGCCGTCCAGCGGGCCATCGCGCGGCACGGCGCGCCGGAAATCTTCAACACCGACCAGGGCTGTCAGTTCACGTCGGCCGAGTTCACGGCCCCGTTGCTGGCCCGCGGCGTGAAGTTGTCGATGGACGGCAAAGGCCGGTGCCTCGACAACGTCTTCGTCGAGCGACTCTGGCGGACGGTGGAATACGAGGAAGTCTATCTGAAGTGCTACGGGTCGATGGTCGACGAGCAGAAGCAGTTCCACGACTCCGACAGTTTCGGCCGCGACGATCTCCCCTTGGTCGCCAAGCTGGCGGATCAGGCGCACACGTTCATCTTCGAACGACGCGCAGACGAGAAATCGGAGGACGAAGGTTAAGTTTTAAAGTCCAGGGCGACCGATGATCGGTCGCTCTTTTCTTTGTTTGGGGTCTCGACTGGGCCGGCCGCAAATCCGTGTGTCGCGCAGCCGCGTGAGGTTGGGCTTGTAAACCGCGTTGCCCATCCACCGCCATTGGCGGCCTTCTTCGCAGGCTCAGCTCGCAAAATCGAGCCAACCAGAAGCAGACCCGAGACAAACGTCGCGAATAATCTCATGATGTGCGTCAAAAGATCCAATCAACTGTAGCAGGGGCGCAGGCTTGACCGTTCGACTTGCTCAGGGCCTTTGGCCTGTCGAAAGGCTGCGCCCTTTCGTCTGCTCGCAAACCGGACATTCCATTTGAGTTTATCTGCGTCCATTCGCGGGCCACTACCGATCGACGCCCGGGATAAACGTCCGCCCCAGGAATTCGAGCACCTTCTCCCGCACCTCGTCCTCAGTCACCGCGCCGTTGTGCCGCCAGAGGATTTTGCCTTCGCCCGAGACCAGCACCGTGTGCGGCACGCCGCCGGGCCACTCGGGATCGAGGATGTTGAGGAGCTCCGACATCGAGCCTTTATAGATGAAGCTGTTGGTATTGCGGCCTTCCTCCTTCGCCGCCGCTTTGATCTTCGCCGGCATTCCGGCGCCCTGTTTCTCGAGAAAAGCCTTGGCCGCCGCTTTCTGCGCCGGCGCATCCACACTGAACGTCACGAGGTCGAAACGCCGCTGGCTGAACCGCCGCTGAATCTGCACCAGCCCGGGAAATTCCTCGACGCACGGGACGCACCAGGTCGCCCACACATTGTAGAGCCGCATCCGGCCGCTGGGCCTAGCCATAAATTCCTTCACGCCCGCGGTGTCGATGTCGACGAGCTCGACGGGCGTCGAGTTCCACTGCTGCGTTTTCTTCGCGATGCCGCCTTTCTTGGTCATCCACTTTGTGGAGCAGCCATGCGGCTTGGTTTCCGGCACGGCGACCGGGCGGCCAGCGAGCAGGTCATCGACGGCGTTGCGGCCGTCGACCGATTTGATCGAAGCGGGGTCGGCGTAGTTGGAGTCGTCGTAATGGCCCTTGTAGCGCAGCTTTCGCTGGGCATCGAAAACGAAGATATGCGGCGTGCACAAACAGCCGTAGGCCGCCGCGGTTTTCTGGGTCTCGCCGTCGTAAAGATAGGGAAACACAAACCCGAGGTCGGCGGAGTAGCGCTTCATCTCCTCCGGGCTGTCGCTGTAGGAGGTATAGCCGAGCTCATCCACGCTGACGCCCTCAGGGTTGTTGGGATTGATCGCCACGACCTGCACCCCTTTGCTCGTATATTCCTTTGCAAACGTTACTAGCCGTGGCGCGGTGGCGTTGGAATCGGGGCAATGATTGGAGAGAAACACGATCACCAGCACCTTCGCCGACGCGTACTCGGAGAGTGGATGGTCTTTCCCGTCGATGCCCCACAGTCTGAAATCGGGCGCGGCGTCGCCGATCTTCAGCTCCGCTTGCGACGGCGCATCCGCCGTCGGACCGGTCCGCACCGCCACCGCGGCGATGATTGCCAACGGGCTGACGAGGGAGAAGATACTGAAAGCGAGCAGCGGGAACATCAATGCTCCAAAGCCAGATTTGGGGTACATGGCGGAGCGGTATTGAGCCGCGGGGCGGCAGAGTCAAAAACTTTTGATCGATCAAATCGGTACACTCCGCAAAAAGATGATGGCCTCGAGATCACTATAGCGCAGCCGTACAACTGAGGCGCTTGCTGCACACTCGGATGATCGATCGCGAGGCTTGCTATCGGTCCGGCGCGCAGTATGAACACCTTGGTATGACTCGATTCTGCACGGCGACCCTCGTCGCGGCTTCGATCGTTTGGCGCATCACCCCCTGCGCGGTCATCTTGGCCATCGTGTTTCCGGAATCGCGCGGCGCCGCGGGCAATTTTGCGCCGATCGATACGCAGACCTCGGGTGCGCCGCTCACGCCGCGCCGGGTCATCGCGAGCATGTCGGTGCCGGCTGGATTCAAGGTTACTCTGGCCACCGCCGAGCCCGACGTCCGTCAACCGATCGCGATGTGCTTCGACGATCGCGGCCGGCTCTGGGTGGCGGAATGTTATTCCTACGACGGCTCGGATTTCACGAACAAGCGCGACGATCGCATCCTGATTTTCGCCGATGAGGATGGCGACGGCGTCTTCGAGTCGCGGAAGGTTTTTGCCGATGGCTTGAACCGTCTGACCGGACTCGCCTTGGGTTTTGGCGGCGTGTGGGTTTTGACCGCGCCGACGCTGTCCTTCATTCCCGATCGCGATCACGACGACCGCCCCGACGGCCCGCCGACCGTGGTGCTTGAAGGATGGACGCTGACCGCCGAACACAACTCTGTGAACGGCATGTCGTGGGGTCCCGACGGCTGGCTCTACGGCCGCCACGGCAACAAGGAGCCTTCCTCCGTCGGCCGCCCCGGGCAGCCTGAGGCCGAGCGCATATTCGTTAGCTGTGCGGTCTGGCGCTATCACCCGACGCGGCGTGTGTTCGAGGTGGTCGCCGATGGCACCGTGAATCCCTGGGGCCACGATTGGGATGATCTCGGCCAGCTTTTCATGAGCACGAGTGTCATGGATCACCTCTGGCACGTGGTGCCGGGCTCGCATTTTCGCCGCAATGCCAATGTGCCTATGCAGGAGCACGTGTACGAGCTGATGGACTCGATCGTCGATCACTCGCACCGCCCGAGGAAAGCCGCTGGCGGCAAGTCGGACGGCGAGGGCGGCAACGGCCATTCGCACGTCGGCCTGATGATCTACCTTGGCGACCGCTGGCCCGAATCGTATCGCGGCCTGGTTTACCTGAACAACGTCATGGGCCGCCGCATCAATCAGGAGAAACTCACCCGCGATCCGGCGACGGATCGTTTCCGCGCGAGCCACACGCCGGATTTCCTCAAGGCCAGTGATCCGTGGTTCCGCGGTGTTTCGGTCGAATACGGCCCAGATGGCGATGTCATTGTCACCGACTGGTCTGACAATGGCGAGTGCCACGATCGCGACGGCGTCAGCCGCTCGACCGGACGCATCTACAAAATCTCGTACGGCGAGCCGCGGCGCGTGGCCGTGGCGCTCGAACAAGCGTCAAACGCTGAGCTCGTGGCCCTGCAGCGCCACCGCAACGACTGGCAGGTCCGCCACGCCCGCCGCCTCTTGCAGGAGCGCGCCACCACCGGCGTATCCATGGCCGCAGTTCACCGCGACCTGCGACAAATGTTCGTCGTGGAGGCTACTCCGGCGCTTAAACTGCGTGCGCTTTGGGCGCTGTACGTTTCCGGTGGCGCGACCCGCGACTGGCTGGAGCCGCTGCTGTCCGCTCCGGACGAGGCGGTGCGTTACTGGGCGATCCGTTTGCTCGTCGATACGCCGGAAACCGCTACTCAAGCTGGACCCGCCCTGGCGAAAGCCGCGCTTGCCGAAACGACCTGGCTGGGCCGGATGGCGCTCGCCTCCGCTCTCAACACAGTCGTGCCCGACGTGCGCTGGGAGCTCGGCGCGGCGCTTGCCGCCGTCGCGGCGAAAGACACCGAGCCGAATTTGCTCCGGCTAATCTGGTCAGGCTGGGGCACCGAAGTCGGCAAACGGCCCGCGGACGCGCTGAAGCTCGCGCTTACGTTCAAAGCGCCCCGCTTGCGCGAATGGACTGTCCGGCGCGTGGCGGAAACCTCCGGCGCCCGCCCTGAGATCATCGCCGCGCTCCTGCGCACGCTCACCGCCGATTCGGACGCCACCGTTATCGACGTGATGAACGGCGCCGAAGCCGGCTTGCGCACCAAGACCGTCGCCGGCTCCGCAAACGACGCCTCACTCACGCCCCTTCGCGCGCTCTACGCCTCGCCGCAGCCACCCGCCCAACGCGCCGCGCTCCGGCTCGGCGCCCGCCTCGGGGACGATCGCGCGTTGCGCGAGCTCTGCAATGTGATCGCCGATAGCCACGCCGCCCTCGACTGGCGCCGCAGCGCGCTGGAGTCCTTATCCGCCGCTAGGCCCGTCTGGCTCGCCGCAGAACTGCTTAAGCTCCTCGATCGCTCTGAAGTCGCGGAGCCGGCCATTCGTGCGCTGGGCGCGCTGAACGATCCCGCGATTGCGCCGTCCTTGATACAGCACTACAAAAGCTTCCCGCGTCCCGCGCGCACCGCCGCCATCGACGCCTTGGTCGCGCGTCCCGCGTCGTCGGCCATTTTGCTCGATGCGCTGGACGTGAAAACGCTGGCCAAGACGGATCTCACCCGCGCGCAGATTCGCCAGCTCGGCGCCATCAACGACCACGCGTTGCGCGCCCGCGTCGAGCAGGTGTTCGGCAGCACCACTCCGTCGTCTGAAACCACGCTGGCGCGCATCAGGAAGCTGCGCTATACGCTGAAGGACGCCGCCTACATGGCGACGGCCGATATCGGCAAAGGGCAGGCGTACTACACCCAACGCTGCTCCGTCTGCCACACGCTCTTCGGCACCGGCGGGAAGGTCGGACCGGATCTCACCGGTTCCGGCCGCAAGGACCTCGATTACCTGCTCACGAACATCCTCGATCCCAACGCGTCAATCGCCGCTGAGTACCGGCTCGCCCACGCGACCTTGACCGACGGCCAGGTTGTCTCTGGCGCGCTGGCCGCCGAGCATGCGGACTCGGTCGTGCTCCAGACAGTGACCGGACCGGTCACGGTCGCGCGCGCCCAAATCCGTTCGCTCGAGCGCTTGTCGACATCGCTTATGCCGACCGGCCTCACCGACGATCTCACCGTGGATCAAATCCGCGATTTGTTCGCCTTTCTGATGTCGGATACTGGCGTCATTTCGCAGTGACCTCTTTCCCTGCTTCCTCGTCGCTTATTTTTTCTCGCCACGCTGATCTGCCCGCCTCTCGTTCCACTCACCCACGCCGCCACTGGTCTTCGCCTGCCCGCGCACGGTAGCGATCGCATGCTCGTGCAACCGGGCGTATCCGCACGCGTCTGCGGATGCGCCGCACCCGATAAAAATGTCAGCGTCGAATTCCAGCGCGCCCAGAGCGGTATCGCGCCTTGGCCGCTGGCGGCTCGTGCTCCCGTCGCTGCCCGCGGGGTTCGCCGGTCGTCTCGTCGAAAAGACCGACCACGACGTGTCGAAGCCCGTCAACGACCTCCTCACCGGCGAAGTCTGGCTCGGCAGCGGTCAGTCGAATACGAACTTTAAGGTCGCCTCTTCTGGCGTGGCACCCGCCACGATCGCCCTCGCGAAAGAGGAGGTCGGGAGCGTGAAGCCCGCTCTCCGCTGTTTCGCTGTGACCTCCGACGGCGCGGATACGGCGCAGGATGATGTTGAGAGCAAGTGGGAGATCGTCACTGCCGACAGTGTCTCGTGCCGTTCGGCCGTGGTATGGTATTTTGGATACGCGATCCATCAAGCGCTGATGCGACCCGTCAGCCTAATTGTCTCCGCAGTGGTGGCACGCCTGTTCAGGCTTGGATGCCCCGCGCTGCGCTGGACGCTATCTCGGCGGCGGCCGCCGTCTGGCAGCGGCACAACAAGGCCCCGGAGGGCTGCACGCCCGAGAAAGAGCGGCAATTCATCGCCGCGACCGCCGCGTGGGAGAAGACGCCCAAGACCACTCGCGGCGCGCGGCCCAAGGTCGTCTACACGCCGACCTACCGCAACGTGCCCTGTCCGAGACGTTTTCAGCGCTTGTGTCGCGCCGCGAGTGCCTCCGCCAGGACTTGATAGCTCCGCTGCGCCGCAACGACCGGATCGTAATCCTTCCGGTTGAAAAGCTGCGCGCTGACCTCGACTACCACGGGCCCCATAAAGTCAATTTTGTCCAGCGCCTTGAAATACCGCACGTAGTCGAACCCGCCGTCACCCGGCAGCAGAAACTCGTGCTTTCCGTCCGCCGTTTGCCGCGCGTCCTTCACCTGGACCACCGAGATGTGCGGCCGCAGAGCGCGAAGGCTTTGCTCCAGATCAACATTGATGAGCGAAAAATGGCTGTAGTCGTACACCGTCCTTAACCTTGGAATACGATCGATCAGCCAAAGCAGTCGTTCCGGCCGATCCACCGCGTTTCCCACGTGCGGCTTGAGCGCGAAGGGCACACCGAGCTTCTTGCTGATCTCGGCCCAACCGCCGACTTGATCCACGATGAATTCTTTCAGCTTCTCCCATTCGTCGGTCTTTCCGCCCACGTGCACGGCCACCAGCGGCGGACTCGGCACGGCGAGATCGATCGCGAGTCGAGCTGCCGCAGTTACTTCCTGATTGGCGCGCCGGCGCGCCTCCGGCGTGGCGGCTGGATCGGGTCGCGATTTAAGACAGGATGCGGCGAGTCCCAGCCGGCGAAGCTGCTGGCTGACCGCCCGGCGGGCGTCTGCGGACAGCGCCTCCGGCTCCGAGGGATATCCGGGGTAGAGTGTGAACTCGACATTGCGGAAACCAATTTTTGCGCACTGCTCGATGCCGTCGGCGAGCGAAAGTGTTTTCATCCCATAGAGACCATGGCCAAGGCTGAGAGTCTCCCCGGGACTTCCGGCACGTAGCACGCGAGGCAGGGCAGCGGCGGCCAATAGGCCAATGATTGGACTCAGCGCTTGCCGACGCGTAAACATATTGCAGAGGAATGGTTTGGGGTGCTTTCAATCTCAGTGGTCAGTGTGTGCGATATGATCGATCATTTGGTTTGACAAGCCCCAACGCAAATTTAGCTGTGATTGTGTTCCGGACCGACCGTTGCAACGAACCCCACGCTCCCGATGCGCTGCTTCTCTGCATTCTTACCTGTTTCTTGTCTGCTCGGCTTGAGCCTATCCGCCGGGCTTGTTCGAGCGGCCTCGTCAACTGGCGGTTCCGGGCCGTCCGAGAACGTCGTCACCCTGACCCCTTTCGAGGTTTCGTCGGGCGGAACCAACACTGGCTATGGCGCGCAGTTCTCCAGTTCATCTTCGCGGCTGAACCTGCGCTACATCGATATTCCGCAGACGGTGAACGTCATCACGTCGGAGTTCCTCACCGACGCGTTCCTTTTTGATAGCCGTGATTTCGCGATGTACGTGCCGGGTATGAGCCCCTCGTCGAACACGCACCAGGTGGAGACGTTTCTCGTGCGCGGGCTCACGACCTCGACGACCTATGTCGAGGGCTTCCTCTCCTCTCGTCCGGTGAACCGCGACTCGGGGCTGTATGACCGAACCGAATACGTCAAAGGTCCCGCCTCCGCGGCGATCGGCCGCGGCGAGGCGGGTGGGTTGGTGAATTTTATCCAGAAGAAACCGTCGGGCCGCAACCGCACGCGGATTTCCGCCACGTACGGCACGGATTCGCTTTATCGCGGCGAGCTGGATTTCGACCGGGTGCTGACCAAAGACGGCAGCCTGGGTTTCCGCCTCCCGCTTTACTACGAGGACTCCGACGGCACGCGCGGTGGCGACTTAATGCACAGCAATAAATTCGGCATCGGCCCGGCGTTTCGCTGGCGGATTGGGAGTCGGACCGATGTTCACCTTACGACCGCCTATTTTCACCACAAGACACCGGGGCTCGTGGCGCAGGCCTTCTGGATGCACCCTGCACAGGTGGACGCGCAGGTCGATAGCGGCACGATCAACAAGGCCATCTGGTATCCCGGTCCCAATACGCCGCTGGTTCCGTACGACAACGTGTTTGGCTACAAGCCGAATTTCCTCGAGGCTGAGGTTGGCGAGGTCGGCCTGATCATCAATCACCGGTTCTCGGATAGTTTGTCGTTCCGCCAGGGCGTCAAAGGCGAGGACATCACGAACGACATCATGCGTTACACCGCGGCTCCGGCCGTGGCGCGGAATCCGAACTATCCCTCCGGTTATCAGGTCACGATGACGCTCCAGCGCAATCACACCGAGGACCGCGCGTGGCGCAGCCAGAGCGACCTGCTTTATCAGAAAGGTATCTGGAATACGAAGCACACCTTCCTGCTCGGCTTCGAAGCTTACCGGCAGAAAGGCTTGGACCAGGCGGGAAGCCGCGCGCAACTCCCCATCGATCTCTATCAGCCTTGGAAGACGCCACCGCCGGCGAATTACGATCCCTATACCTATGTCGCGGTGAACGCCAATTCCGACAACCGCTCCAAGGGCGACGGTTACGGCTACTACTTGCAGTACAACGGATCGTACTTCTCCGACCGAATTCAGGTCATCGCCGGTTGGCGTGAGGACAACACGTCGAGCGAGTCGCTGAACGTCCGGAACAATGTCAATACCGCGGCCGACGCGACCACCAATGTCCCGCGCTACTCGATCGCCTACAAACCTGTGGATTGGGCGTCGGTATATTTTCTGCACAGCGGGCAGGCCGATCCGAAGATCATCCGCAATCGCTGGGGCGGAGATTCGCTCCTGAACGGCGCGACGCGTTATACCGATGGCCGTCGCAGTGCCAACGAGAAGATCATCGGCCAAGTGAAGGCGGAAGTGAACGAGATCGGGCTCAAGGCCGATCTGTGGCGTGGCAAGTTCGTGGCCTCAGTCGCGTATTTCGACATGGACCGCAATGGCTTTCTCGCCAGCCAGTCGCGCACCGAAGTCGGCGCGAATGGCATCGGCACCATCCAGTATTCCGAAAACTTCGTCTCCGACGGCGAGCATGTCGAAGGCGTCGAGGTCAACATCTTCGGGCAGCCGACGCAGCGGTTGACGTTCTCCGCGGGTGGCATCGCGTTGCACGGCCGCCTGCCGCGCCCGAACGGCACCTTCAGCGTGATCGTCAAGCCGACGAAGGAAGTATCCCTCAACGCCAAATACAGCTTCCGCGATCGCAATCGCAACGGCTTCGAGGTCACGGGCGGCGGGAAGACTTGGTTCGGTGGCTGGACAGTCGGCATCTTGTCCACCGGCAAGTTCAATGACGATCAAACCATCCTGAACGCCGGCTTGGCCTACTATTGGAACAATGGCCGCTACAGCGTCCGCGTCCGGAAGAATAATATCGCAAACGAGGTGGTGTTCTTCGCTGGCAGTTCCCAATACGCGAACGAGCGCACTTTCCTGAGCCTCTCCGCAGAGTTCTGACCAGCGGCGGGTTGATCGCCATGCCACACACATCGAGTTCCAAACTCACGCGGCGGGCCTTCACGAAGCTCTCGGTTGCAGGTGCGCTCGGCGCCGGCTTTACCGCCGCGTTTCCGTTTGTGTCCCGCGCCGCCTCGGCCACCCGCCGGCTGCGGATCGCATGCGTCGGCGCCGCTGGCAAAGGCTGGGACGATATGATCGGGGTGAGCGAGGATGGAGCTCGCCACGACATTGTTGCGATTTGCGACATCGATCACCGCGATGGCGGCGAGCAGCCGGCAAACCTAAAGTCCGTGCAACTCGCACGGCCGCTCGGCATCGGGGCGGCCCGGCGTCAGTTTCCCCAGGCGAAAGTCTACCGCGATTTCCGCCGGCTGCTCGAGCAGCGGGATATCGATGCGGTCACCGTATCGACGCCCGATCACATGCACGCCACCGTCGCGCTCTCGGCGATGGCACTTGGCAAGCATGTGTTCGTGCAGAAACCGCTCTCGCAGACGGTGCACGAGGCGCGCGTGATGCGCGAGGTGGCCGCCGCGCGGCGCGTCGTCACGCAGATGGGGAACCAAAATCACTCCGGCGCCGGGTACCGCTGCGCCGTGCAGGTGATCCAGTCCGGAGCGATTGGCAAAATCAAGGCAGCCTACTCGTGGGTGAGCGCGCCGCCGGTCTGGCCCGACAATATCGCCAAGCTGGCCTCCGACGAGCCGGTCCCCGCAGGCATCGATTGGGATCTCTGGATCGGCGTGGCGAAGCCTCGGCCCTACCGGCAGCACGCGTATCACAATTTCAACTGGCGCGCATGGAAAGAGTACGGCACCGGGATGCTTGGCGACGTGGGTTGTCACGTGATGGATCCCGTCGTTTGGGGCCTGGAACTGAGCGCGCCGCGCACGGTGCAGGCGACCGTGAGCGAGTTTCATCCGGAGGTTTATCCGAGCTGGAATGTCGTGAAATACGAATTTGCGGCCACTCGCTTCGCCACCGATGGTTTCCGCTACACTTGGTCGGACGGAAGAAAACCGCCGGTCGATCCTGCTCACATCCCCGCCGGTGTCACACTGCCGGCGAGCGCCTCGCTGCTCATCGGCGAAAAGGGCAGCATGATCTCCTCACCGGGCGCTGCGCCGCGCCTGTATCCTCAGGCGAATTTCCAAGACTACAGCCTAACCGTCGTGAAGGAAATGTTCGCGGGTTTCGCGGCGGAGAAGCGGGATCATTATCGGATGTGGACCGACGCGATTCTCACCGGATCCCAGGCGAATTCATCTTTCGAATACGCCGGGCCTCTTACGGAAATCGTCATGCTTGGCACCATCGCCCAGCGAATCCCGGACCGGACCCTGCGGTGGAAGGCGTCAGCGCTCAGCTTCGACGATGCAGCGGCGACTCAATTGGTGCGTAGGCAGTATCGAAAAGGGTGGGAGATTCCGGCGCTCTCGTGAGACAGTGCGATTTGTATGCAGGGTGAGGGCACCCCGCCTGCGGAAAACTACCGTCTGGACGACGGACCCAGCCGCACCAGCGCATCACGAGCCGGAGAAAATCCCGGCGCCAGCCGAAGCGCCTCCTGAAAATGCGCCCTCGCCGCGTGGTTAGCGCGAAACGCCGTGAATTATGGCGCTATTCCGGGAGCGGTTTGCCTTTCGTTTCGGGGGCCAGCCAGATAAGACCGATGCCGACGAGGTAAACGAGCGTGATGATCGCCCCCGCCTTGGCATAACTGCCGCCGAAGGTCTGCATGAGGTTGCCCATCTGCAAGGCGCCCACCGCGGCGATGATGCGGCCAAGATTTAACCCGAACGCCGAAGTTGAAGTAGAGACCGACGTGGTGAAGGTCCGTAGGGCAAAGAGGTTGGCATGGAAACCACCCCTTCGGACGAGGCCCCCAAAACCGCCGCTACTGGCGCCGCGACTTTTACCCCGTTGTTCGGCGGTGCGAAGATCGTGCTGGCCGAGACATCGAAGGCGGTGACGCCGTTCGGTGGCCTCTGCAGTTTCATCGCGTTTCTCCAGCAAATCGGCTTCGGCGCAAAGGTCGCACAGGCGCTGCCGTTCACCGCGCCGACTTCGCCCAACGCGATCCCACTGGCCCATACCTTCACGGCGTTTTTCTTTGCGGTGGTGACGGGCGCAAGTCGCTTCGCCCACACCGACTGGTTGCGCGGCGACCGCGCCTTGCACGCGCTCCTGGGGATCGCGCGGTTCCCGGGCGACGACACGGTGCGGGCGTTTTTCCGCCGCTTCACGCAGGGGCACGTCGAGGCGTTTTGGCGGCCGCTGTGGCAGTGGTCGCTCACTTTGATCGCCACGCCGCCGGCGGGTTTCCACCTCGATCTGGACTCGACGGTCATTTGCCGCGAGGGCCAGCAGGAGGGCGCGCGCAAGGGCTACAATCCGCGGCGCAAGGGCCGCAACCGCCACCATCCGCTCTTGGCGGTGCTGGCGGAGGCCCCGTTTGTTTTGCACGGCTGGCTGCGCAGCGGCAACTGCAGCTCGGCCCGGGGCGCCGTGGAGTTTCGCAAGGAAGCCTTGGCCCTCGCGCCGGCCACGCTGAAGGTGCAGTGTGTGCGGGCGGACAGCGGGTTCTTCGCCGACGACTTGCTCACGTTTCTGGAGTCGCGCGCGCTGTCCTATGTCGTGGTCGCCCGCCTGACCAGCGCGGTCAAACGCGGCTGCGTGGGTTTGCCGGACGGCGCCTGGACCAAGATCGGCCAAAATTACTCTGTCGGGGAGATCTCCTTACAGTTGCAGGGGTGGTCGAAGGCGCGCCGCTTCATCGTGGTGCGCGAGCGGGTGCGGGACGACAAGGCCGTGGTCGGTCGCCTCCTGCTCGACGTGCCCGGCTACACCTTTCGCGTCTTTGCCACCAACCGCACCGATGCGCCCGAGCTCATCTGGCGCGACTACAACGGGCGCGCCTGCGTCGAACAGCGCATCGAGGAACTCAAGAACGACCTCTCGGCGGGGGGCTTTTGTGTGCGCGAGTTTTTCGGCACCGAGGCGGCGTTTCTGAGCGTGCTCTTCGCCTTCAACCTGCTCGGCCTCTACCAACGCCGGCTCGACCCCGCGCGCCCATATCGCCAACCGGCCACCTTGCGCAGCCAGGTCTTCGTCGCCGGGGCGATCCTCGGGCTGGCCGGCAAGCAGGTCGCACTCAAATTATCGCAGGCTTGGGGCGGTCTCGCGAAGCATAGGCCGCTTTTGGACGCCATCTTGCAATGGACGCCGCCAACTCCGCCGAAGTTGGATTCCGTGCTGCCCACCACCGTGCCGACTGGCGCCAGCCCCTGACGTTTTGCCCCTGGGAGCAACCCCTACCATTATACACAGCTACGGCACGTTCGTGCCAAACACGTTTGCTGGATCACCGATTGGTGAAGTTGAGCGCGAAGCCCGCCTCGCGCTCAACTTCGGCGTTCGGGCTTAAAGATTGGGGGCGCGCGCTCTGCACCCGCCGCCTGGCGCTGTCGGTTTGGCTGCGCGCGTTATGCGAGGAAGTTGCCCTCCATACCCTGCCCAAGCGGCGCAAGCCGCGGCCGAACGAGCCGCGGCTCGTTCGCCACCGGCGCCACAAATTTCCTCCCCTCAGAGGGAGTAGAGCCGCCGCACGAGCACGCTATGCGACAACGAAATCTTTGTGACATTGGGCGGGACGGGCGCATGCCAGCAATGGCGCGGCGCGTCCGGTGGCGGCAGCCCACTAACGAATTCAGAGGGTAGGGCGCTGACCGGTGGGTGGGCCGTAGCCCGAGCGCCTGAAGGGGTTTCGGAGGGCCAACGGTCCGGCCCTTGTCCCCCGTGCCCTGCTCTTTCCCGTGATGAGACTGCCCTTTATGCGTGAAAGCCGGCGCCGCTTGGGGTGTGGCGTGGTGCGTGGCGATCGCACGAGTTATGGCGCGCAATGTGTGATGGCGCGTCGGCTCTTGAGCACGGCGTACGCTTCGTCGAGATCATCGATACAATCGAAAACTGCCAGGACAACGGGGACTGTGCGCATTTGGGAACGTGGTGAAGGGAATCCTCACCTGATTCCAACGCCCAGCACCGGCATGAACAACGACCGATCACGACTCGGGCGCGGGGGCTTTGATTGAGCAGGACCATTGACTTGAGAGCGCGAATGCATGATCGATCCGGTGTAATGGTGGAAGGGGATTTTTTCGAAACAAAGTCGTCGCGCGTTTACGGTGAGTTGAAGCGCGATATCACCGCCGGGACCTACCGCCCGGGAGAGCACTTGGTGCGGCGTGGCTTGGTTAAGAAGCACGGCGTGAGTTTTTCGATCGTGAACGAGGCGCTCGCACGCTTGAGCAGCGACGGTCTGGTTGAGACCAAGGAAATGTTTGGCACGCGCGTGATTAGTCTCAACGAGCAGACCCTCAAGGATGAGTTTGCCTTGCGCGAGGCTGTCGAGCGTTATGTGGCACGCGTGCTGGCGGAGCGGGCGACCGACGAAGTGCTCACCGGCTTGCTGGAAGATGCGAAGACACTCGACCGTTGTATAAACGAACTAGGCGACGACGAGGGCCCCGGCAGCCTGCTGCATCTGGATTTTCACCTGAAGCTGGCACGTTCCACGGGCTTCGCCTCGCTCGAGGAAACGCTCAAGCGCACCAGTATGCGCGCGCTGCTCACGACCCGCTTGCGGAAGAACCAGTGGCTGCCGCACCCAGAGGACTTCCACCAGCAGTTGGTCCGCGCTCTTTTGAAGCGTGATGCTGCCATCGCCGACGAGACGATGTGCGGGCACCTGCACTACGCCAACGAGTACGAGGCGAAGCACCGCGAACCCGCCGCGATTCCCGAAGCCGCCAAGGCCTGAGCCTCCGTTTGGCTTGTGGTGGGGCGGCTTGACTTCAAGTCGCTGCGTTGAGGTCAGAGACGACATCGGAATCCGTGAGCTTTTCGCGAGGCACTCCTCTAATTTGACCCCGATGCCGCCGTCGGCCACGCCGACCGCAGCTCGTGCGCCACAATCCGCGTCGCTTTCGCCTCACCGCCAACCGCGGTCAAACTCATCTTTCGATTCGCCGGGTCCGGAAAGAAACCCCCCGAAATATCCGACACACCATTGTTGCCGAACACCTCGATACTCGTGCGATCGAGGAGCAGTCGTAATTGCAGCCGTCCGTTGATCAGCGGCAGCGGCGCGGTCGACGCGAAGGCGTGTAGCGTCTGCTTCGCCACGTCGCAGGCTATCTCCTGGCCGCGCAACGTGACCACGATCCGTTTGGCCGAGCCGACCGTCAGGTCGATCTCGAGGTCGAGCAACTCTGCATTCACACTTGCGAGCGGGTTCTTCTCTCCGGTGATCGGCCCCGTGGGCAACGTCGTGCTGCACGTGCGCAGCTTTTCGATTTCTGCCGCCGGCACGCGGAAGAGCCGCGGACCCTCGGGTGTGGAGCGCAGCGTGATTTCCCGCGGGATGCTCATCTGCTGGTTGAATGGCATGCCGGGGTAGGCATTCACGGCCTGTGGTTTGCCGCCGCTGTTCATCCAGCCGATTTGCACGCGGCGGCCATTCGGCGCGTCCTGAAACGTCTGTGTCGCGTAATAATTTCCGCCGAATTTCGTGCGGATGGGGCCGGCCTCGTAATGAAAGCCGTTTTCGTCGAAATGGCCGATGTGGTAATCACCACTCCCCTTGGCGAGCAGCCATTTGGTGTTCCTCGGATCGCCGTCGATCGGCAGTTCGTACAAATCCGGACACTCCCAATACCACCCATCCGGACCGAGTTTCTGGATCAGGGTCCAGTTCTTGAGATCGGGTGATTTGAAAACGCCGTAGGTCGCCTTGGGTCGATCTGCGTTGTTGGCCGATAGTGAGAGGAGGAGGAACCAAGAACGCGAGGGTTCGTGGTAGATGACCTTGGGATCTCGGTCGCGGTAGCCGGGAGTCTCAAGGATCGGGTTGCCCTTGTAACGCTGCCACGAGGCGCCGCCATCCGTGCTGTACGCCATGTCCTGCGTCATCCGGCGCAAACCGGGAGGTGCAGGCAGCGTGACTTGTTTCGGTCCCGGTGACCGGCGGGTGTAGAAGAGCAACAATGGGTCGTGCTCACCGCGCTTCAGCCCCGATACGTTCCAACGATCCACTAGCCCGCTGCCAGAGGCGCTGCTAGCCTGCGAATCGGGCGGGATGGCCGAAGGGCGCTGCTGCCATTGAAACAAGTCGCTGCTCGTTGCATGACCCCATTCGATGGGACCGTCGGCGGGGAGTACATGCTGGTGAAAAAGGTGCCACGTGCCGCGGTAATGAACAAGTCCGTTGGGATCGTTCATCCAGCCGAGCACGGAGGTGAAATGAAACTGCGGACGATAGGTTTCGTGCAGACGCTGGGAGGCGTCGAGCGGCGCGGATTTCGGTATGTCGGAGGCCTGAAATTCGTCGACGGCGATCGCGCCGTGTTGCGAGTGATCGTTCACCCGCAGGCGAACCGATTTGCCCTCGAAAGCGGAAACGTCCCAGGTCCGCCAATACATCGTGGCGGTCGCCTCAGCCGCCTCGGCGAAAGTGAAGGACGCTTGTTCGGTGGCCGATGCGGCCCGGACTACCCGGCCATCCACGATCAATTCGACGCCGGTGACGCCCGGCAGATTGCGTTCGCCCATGACAAGGAACGACAGGTACCGCCGTTGCACCATGAATTCCGGCGATTCAATTGTGCCCGTGGCGGCAACTCCCGCGGCGCCGCTCCACGCCACACCCGCTCCTTGCCGTCCGGTGAAACCGGTCTTCGGCCGATGAGGAGCCCGGCCAAACGCCTCGCCTGAGGTCTTCCATTGGTCGAAATCGGCTCCTTCGAAAGAGGCAATCGGGACGTTACGCCGCTCGGCGGCAAGGCTCCAGCCGCACAGCAGGAGACAGGCGAGGCAGGTCGAATGCGTGAGCAAAGGGGTGGTTGCCATTTCGGCAAGCTCCGAGCGGGAAAACGCCGAGTCAATTGTGATCGATCGGATTTCTTCGGACGACCATGAGGGTTCAGGTAGCCATCGCCCCGGGAGTGTTAGAGGAACAATTTCGGAAATTGTCTCCGCCCGCCTTGTGACTTGATCTCTGAAACACGATCGATCTATCTCCGGGCGGGCTTCTGGTTCATTTTCCTATGAAAACCACCGTTTCGCGACTCTTCCTGCGATGGATCGTGCTGCCAGCTTGCTTGGGGCTGGCGTCGGCCCCGGCGGCTGAACATGCCCGGCCTGCTCCCAACGTTCTCTTCATTGGCATCGACGATCTCCGGGCGGATCTGGGATGCATGGGTGGGGCGGCGCTCACGCCACATTTCGACCGGCTGGCGCGGTCGGGAATTCTTTTCGAACGAGCCTACTGTCAGGAGGCCGTGTGCATGCCGTCGCGCGCCAGCTTGTTGAGCGGACTGCGGCCGGATGTCGACCAGGTCCGGATCGGGCGAGGCAGTGGCGGCGATGAGATCCGGAAGCATTTGCCCGAAGCCGTGCTGCTGCCGGAGCTGTTCAAGAATTCGGGCTACTACACCGTCTCGCTGGGTAAGATTTTTCATCATGGCGAGGTGGAGACCGGCGGCGAGGTGGGGCCGCGCATGAAGCCGGATCCCAGGAGCTGGAGCGAGGCGCCCTGGTATCACGGCTCTCCTTATCAACAGTGGTACGAGCGCGAGTCGTTCGATCTGGTGAAGCAGATGCGCACGGCCGCCGCAAAAAAGCCGGCAAAAAAACGCGCGCCTGGCGAGGACAACCGCGCCAATATCATCCGCGGCCGGCCCTATGAAAGCTCCCCGCAGCCCGACGAAGTGTACATGGACGGGCAGCTCGCCTCGCAGGCGATTCTCACGCTCCAACGGTTGGAAGAGCAGGGGAAGCCGTTCTTCCTCGGGGTTGGTTTTCGCCGGCCACACCTCCCATTCAACTGCCCAAAGAAGTATTGGGACCTTTACCCGTCTGAAACGATCCACCTGCCGAAGAACTCCCAGCCGCCCAAGGACGTTCCGCCCATGGCCCTGCACAATGCTTTCGAGCTGCGGAGTTACGCCGGGATGCCCGCCAAGGACCCGGTTTCCGAGTCTGACATGTTGAACTGCATCCGGGGCTATCGCGCGTGTATCAGTTACGTGGATGCCCAGGTCGGCCGAGTGCTCACGGAGCTCGATCGGCTCGGGCTGGCGGAGAATACGATTGTCGTCGTATGGTCCGATCACGGCTATCACCTCGGGGAGAACGGTCTGTGGACCAAGATGACCAATTTCGAGGTGGGCACGCACGTCCCGCTCATCTTCCGGGCGCCGGGCCGCAGCACGCCGGGCACGCGCAGCCGCGGCCTCGCCGAGCTCGTGGACATCTATCCGACGCTCGCGGAGCTCTGCGGGCTCACCGCGCCGACCACGCTTGAGGGCACGAGCTTGGTGCCTCTTTTCGACCGCCCCGATCAGCCGTGGAAAACCGCCGCTTTTAGCCAGTATCGGCGGGGTCCGGGCTCGGCTTGGGACCCCAAGACGCAGCCGCTCGGCCGCTCCATGATGACGGACCGCTACCACTACGTGGAGTGGACGTCGCCCAGTGGCGAGCGTGTCGGCACGGAGCTCTACGATCGCCAGGCGGACTCGCTCGAGATGGTGAACGTGGCCGGCCAAGCGGAACAAGCTGCGCTGGTCGCCAAACTATCGCAACAACTCGGCGCCGGCTGGAAAGCCGCCCGCCCCACCGTCCGCGGGAATTGAGCCTGGGGTAGAGCGGGCCCGCCGTAAACGTGCTGTACTCGCGGGCCGCGGCGCACCCAGCGGTCGCACCACTTCGACTTTCGTACGGAACCCGCGCATTAACGCGCGATGCCGCGTCTCAATCCTTCAGTATTGCGCGGTGAAGCTGAGAAACACGCGGCGCAGGGGATACTGGGAGTTCTCGGTGATGAAGATCGCATCATTGAGGACGTTGCTACCGTAGACACGGACGTTGTAGCGGCCACGGTTCCAGTAGTAGCCGGCGCCCACGTTCAACGTGTGCTGCGGATCATGGAACTTGAAGAATGAGCCGTTGGAGATCGTCCATCCCGGGAACCAGTATTTGCCGCCGCCCGTGATCTCGAAGCCGTTGTGGTTGTTGTCGCGGAAGCTGTATTTCCCATTGAACGAGATTTCGTCGAAGAGCGCGTCAATCGGCTGGATGGTGCCGTTGGCCCGCGGGTTCGTTCCTTTTTGATCGACGGCCGAGAATACGAACGTGAGGCGCTGCGTCGGCTGGCCGAAGACCTCGAACTCCACCCCGTTGGCCTGTTCGCCGTCGGCGAGATAGTTCTCGCTGTATTGAATGGTGCCGCGGCCATTGGCGCCGACTTCCGTGCGCACTTCGTTTTGCACGAAGCCGTTGCGACCCGTCTTGAAGTAAGCCACTGAGGCCGTGAGCCGGCCGTTGAAGAAGTTGGCTTTGACGCCGTATTCGTCGAGGTATCCCTCGACCTGGCTGACAATGCGATCTGTCTCGGGCCGGCGGCCGTCGTTGTACGACGTGGCGCCATTCAGGAGCACATCGGGCGCCCACTTCGCGACGTTGCGCAACGGGTCGGCCTGCTCGCTGTGTACGAAATAGGCCGACATCCACTTCGCCGGTTTGTATGAGATCGAATAGCGCGGCACATCTGTAACCTCCTCGCGCCAGGCCGTGTAATCTTTCGCGCCCGCTCGAATGTTTCGCGAACGCGTCTTGGTCTTGTCCTTCCGCCAGCCGGCCATCACCTGAACGTGGTCGGAGAAGAAAGAGCCGGAATACTGGCCGTAGTAGCCATAGCCCGCCCCTTCGTTCTCGCCTTCGCTGTTCGCATTGATGGCGACGTAGGTGTGATAGTCGTAGCCGGGCGGGGGAGCGGGATGCGACTTGTAGAGATCGAGGAAGAGATTGCCGCGCTGTCCGGAAGCACCGAATGAGTAGTTCTTGTAGGCATCGAAGCCGGCGAGAAAGGTGTTCTTGGTTTTGAACCAATTGGCCTCATACAGCAGATCGGTTTGGCTGCGCGTGCCCTCGTCGACATTGTGATTTCGGACGAGCGTCATCGTGATCTGATAACCCGAAGGCTGGGCCGCGCTTCGGGCGATGGCGGGCGGCGTGTTGTAGCGCACGATGTCCTGCACGAACCGCTCGTAGCGGATTCCCTGCCGCAGCGAGAGTGACTCGGTGAACTTGTGGTTGATGATGATATCGGCCTCGGCGGCCGTGGCGCGTTTGAAGTTATCGTCGTAAGCGTAAACGTTGTCGAATGGCACGAGCGGCGTGTTCGGGCCGGGATACCAGACGGCTGGATTGATGCCGGCTTGATCGATGCGCATGTCGACGAGATCCTTGTGCATCCAGTGCGCGCTCGCGACTGCGCCGGGTGTGGTGTTGTTAAAATAAGCCGTGTTGAGCGTCACGTCTGTGCGAGCGAAAGGGCGCCAGAGGATGGACGGGCCGATGCCGTATTTTTTGGTGTGCATCAGGTCGCCGCCGCGCGTGCCGTCGCCGTCCTCGTAGAACATCGGGATGCGGAAACTCAGCTTGCCGTTGCGCAGCAGCACATCGCTGTAGTCGAGTTCGCCGCGCATGAACGAATCGGTGCCGACCGTGGCGCGGACCGTGGCGCGTCTGTCGCCCGTGGGTTTTTTCTGCACGAAATTAACGAGGCCGCCCGCCTCGCCGCGTCCGATTGCGGCGGAAGCGGGCCCTTTCACGAACTCGACGCGATCGTAAAGTGCGGCATCACGGTTGACTGCGGTCGTGGCGCGAAAGCCATCCACGTAGGATGTCGTGGTCTGCAGGCCGCGGATAAAATAGGTCTCGGCTTGGTGGGTGTTCGTTCGCGGCGTGACCCCGGTGATGAATTTGCTGAATTCGCGGCTGTCGAAGATGAAGGCGTCGGTGAGAAACTCAGCGGTAACGACGTTCACGGTCTGGGGCACGTCGATGTAGGCCAGATTCAAGCGCGACGAGGAGCTGGAGGACTGCGCACCGTAGCCGGAGTTGCTGCTGGTCCCCACTTGGAAGGGCGCCAGCAGGATAACGCTTTTGTCGGGGGAGGAGGACGGGGACGGGGCGGTTTGCGCGAAGGCGGTGGTTAAGGCGCAAAATATCAACATGCCAACCGGGTAGTGTTCGATTGATCGGCGGATGCGCTGGGTGCAGGGGTTCATTCTGGGCATTAGGGAAACGGGGTTTGCACGGGTGGTTCGTGAGATGAGGGCACGAACCCAAGTTGCCCTGTGAGGTAGGCGAGGGTCGGTTGAAGTCAAATCTTATGATCGATCATCCTGCTTCTGACGAAAAGTGCCCTGAGCTTCGATTGTACGATTGAAAACCCAGCTGAGCGCCTCCGCTATGGCTAATCCAACAGGATCGATCATTCGCTTTGCCAAGCCTGTTGCCACAGGCGCCACTCATCGCGCAGACCCTCCGTCCCCGGCGCGATCGCGCTGCAGGATCACGGCAACCACTCCGTCGCCGAATTCAAAGTCATCCGGCTGATGGTGCTGTCGTAAAGAGGAGCCCGGTCGCCTTCGAGTGATTTCGCAGCCGCGTCCATTTAGACGCGGACCCATGCGCGTTAATGGGCGCGGCGACGTTGCGAATCACTTCAGTTTCTTTCTCTTCGGCGCTGCCGGCTTCGCCGCATCGTCCGCCGCTCCCTCCTCCGCGCGAAGCCGCTGTACTTTCGGCACGTAACCCTCCGACAGATTCATCTGCAAGGTGCGTAGCTCGGTCAGCATTTTCGCGCGCATCCGGGACAGCGTTTCGCGCTGCGCGGGTTCGCCCGCCAGATTATTCATTTCCAGCGGATCGCTCTCGAGATCGAAGAGATATTCGCGATCACCTTCCGCCCACCATTTGTAACGGGCGTCCCGCGCCATCATGTTCAAGGGCGTGATCGCGCCGATTTCACTGATCGCGACCTCGCGGACCCGTTCGGCTTTTCCCGTCGCCACCGGCAGCAGCGATTTCGCGAAGCGCCCCGGCGTAAGGTCGCCGCCTATCGCCTCCACAATGGTCGGGTACACGTCGGCCATCTGGGCGAGCGCTTTCGTGCGGCCGGTCTTCACGCGACCGGGCCACCTCACGACGAGCGGCACGCGCGCGGATTCCTCGTAAAACCGTCCCTTGCTCATCACCCCATGCGCCCCCATCATCTCGCCGTGATCGGCGGTGAACAGCACGAGCGTGTTGTCCCACGTGCCCCGCGTCTTCAGCGCCGCGACGAGTCGCCCGACACACTGATCGACCAGGGCAATCTTCCCGAGATAGTTGGCGAGCATCCGGCGCAGTTCGGCCCGATCAATCGTCTGGCCCTCGCGTTTGAGGCTCTGGGGTACATTGCCCGGCAGCGTGAGCTTTTGCGGGTCGAACATGGTGGCGAATTCCCCTGGCGCATCGAACGGCGGATGCGGCGAATGCAGGCTGACGACCACGCATAGCGGCTTCCCCTGCGGTTGCCGGCCGATCAATTCGACGGCCACGCCGGTGTGAAACGTGTCGTGGTAATCCTCCGGATTCACCAGGCTCGCGCGCGGTTCGTATTGTGATTTCACATACCGTGCGCGCATGTCGGCGGCCACGGCGTCGAGCACGCCGAGTTTCTTCAAATATTGCGCGTACGCGCTGTCATCCGCCGGGTTGTCGACCGGCCCGTTGCCGCTCACCGTGAAATCGAGCCCGAGTGCGCGATAGTATTCGTCCATCGTTTTGAACTCCCGATGCCAGGCCGGTCCCGACATCCAGTGCAGCTTCCCAATTTGCGACGTGGTGTAGCCCGCCCGCTGGATGTCGCGAAACATCGGCGCGGATTCCGGCGGCACGTAGTAGTTGGTCACATTGCCCCACACGGAGTGGCCGGCATTGTGCGAGTACAGCCCCGTGATCAACGAAACGCGCGCCGGCACGCAGACCGGCGACGTGGTGTAGCACGCGTCGAAGATCATCCCCTCACGCGCGATCTCATCGAGATTCGGCGTCCGCACCTGTGGGTCGTCCCAACTCAGGTACCGTGGGTTCCACTGGTCGGTGAGAATCACGAGCACATCCGGCCGGCTTTCGGCCGCCGCCTCCAGCGAGGCCACGCTGCCGAGAAGAAGCGTGAGCAGCGCGGAGGGGAGGAGTTTCACGTTAAGTCGCACGACCTCAAAGAACGCGATTGCTCAGCCTTGATGCACCAACCCGAACGGTTTGATGGTGGGGAGGAACCGCTGCCCGCCGCACCGGTCATCAACACTCGGGCCACGGTGCGCCACCGGCCGCGCCCTGCCTGCCAAACCGTTTTCATTGCATCGTTATCCCTGGGCCGCTCAGGCCGTCGAATCCTTCAGCGCCTTCGAGAGAAACGCATAGCACCGTTCCGCCGTCGGAACCGGCTGATAGTCCGGCAGCCGATGGATCTGCGCGCTGACCTCGACCAGCACAGGGCCGGTGTACTTCAGTTCGCGGAGGAGACGGAAGTATTTTACGTAGTCGATTTTGCCAGACTGCCCGGCGAGCAGGTACTTCAACGGCTTCGACCCGACCTCGATGTCCTTCATGTGTATAAAGCCGGTGTGTGGAATGACGGCGCGCATCGTCGGCTCGAGCTCGAATCCCTCCGCCTGGTAGTGACTATAGTCATACGTCAGCGTGAAGTTCGGATGGTTGACGGTTTTGTGCAGCCAGAGCAGCCGCTCGGGCGAGGTAATGATCTGGCCAAAGTGATTCTTCACCGCGATCTTCGCGCCGCTCGCCGCCGCGGTCTCCGCCCAGCGCCGCATGTTCTCGGCCACCTTGTCCTTCAACTTGTCCCACTCGGCGGTCTTCCCGCCCGTCACCGATTCGATGAGTGGCGGGCGGCGATCGTCGAGGTCGCGCGCGACTTCGGCCGAACCCTTGATGATGTCCAGCGACGGAGTCTGGTTGGCCTCGGTGAGGCTGATGTGCACGAGCAGACTCGAGGGAGCTAGGCCGGTGGAGCGCAGCTTGTCCCGCACCTCGCGGCGCATGGGTGGAGTGAACTTCTTCAGCTCCGTGGGAAACTCAGGCATTAGGCACAGCTCGACATTGTCGTAGCCGATGCGCTTGCAGTGATCGAGCGCCTCAGAAACGGGAAGGGACTTCATGCCGTAGAGGCTGAATCCGATGGGGCGGCTCTTGCCCTTGGCCGGAGCCCCGCTCAAGGGACGGGCCACGGTTGCGGCAAGGACGGAGGCGGCAAGGCTGCTTTGGAGGAATTGGCGTCGATTCAGATGCATGGCTAGGGGAAAGGATTTCGCCGGAAGGAAGGGGAGCCCGCGAGCAATCAGTTTACGCCTTGATTTCAAGCGGAGGCCGAATGGAAATCAAGATCGATCATGCGGCATCATGGCAAAATGACGCTCGTGGTCGGCGCACTTAAGAGCGAAAAATGGATGTGGGCCACGCCCTACGAAGAAGCACTTCAGTTCTTGTTTATGATCGATCTAATGGCCTTGACTCGAAGGGAGCGGATTTGCTCCTGTGGCCTCATTCTGTTGTCGGCAGCTTCTCTGCCGACCCTCCATCCCACTAACCCCTGGAACATTCCCATGGCTTTTTGCCGCCTGACTTCATTGGTCGTTCCGTTGTTGCGCAGGCGTGTGGTCGTCGGCGCTTCGGCTTTTCTCGCGGCCTGCGGCTTGACGCAGGGAGCCGAGTCGGGATTCCAGCCGGTCGATACTCAGACCACCGGCCAGCCGCTCCCCGCCCGCGAGGCGATGCGCCACCTCAAGCTCCCGGATGGCTTCAAGCTCACGCTTGCCACCGCCGAGCCCCACGTTCGCCAGCCAATTGCCATGGCCTACGATGATCGCGGCCGCCTGTGGGTCGCCGAGAGCTATTCCTACAATGGCTCCGACTTCAGCGATGAGCGGCACGACCAGATCGTGGTTTTCGAGGACCGGGATGGCGATGGGGTCTTCGAATCGCGGAAGGTTTTCCACGATCACCTGAATCGCCTCACTGGCCTGGCCGTCGGCTTCGGCGGCGTCTGGGTGACGACAGCTCCCACCCTGTCGTTCATCCCCGATCGCAACGAAGACGACATCCCCGACAGCGAGTCCGTCGTGCAATTGGACGGTTGGACCCTAAAAGCCGAGCACAACACGGTGAACGGTCTCTGCTGGGGACCCGACGGCTGGCTCTACGGCCGGCACGGTACTAAGGAGCCCTCGCGCCCCGGCCAACCCGGCACGCCGATGAACCAACGCCGTGAGGTGAGCTGCTCGATCTGGCGCTTCCACCCCGTCACGCACAAGTTTGAGGTTGTCGTTGAGGGCTCGGTGAATCCCTGGGGCCTCGACTGGGATGACTGCGGCCAGCTTTTCATGGGCACCAGCGTCGTCGATCATCTCTGGCACGTGGTGCCGGGCGCGCAATTCAAGCGCACCCTGGCCGCCCGTGAAACTGCGCCGTACGCCCACACCTATGAGCTGATGACCGCCGCCAACGATCACTCGCATCGCACGCTGGCGAAGCTCGACGAGGACGGTCCCGGCGGCCACTCGCATTCCGACGCGATGATCTATCTCGGTGACCGCTGGCCCGCGGAGTACCGCGGCAGCGTGTTCATGAGCAATATCCATGGCCGCCGCGTGAATCGCGATCAGATCGCCCGCGCTGGCGAAGACCGCCCGTTCGTGGCCGGCCACGCGCCGAATTTTCTGCAGGCCTCCGATGCGTGGTTCCGCGCCGTCTCGCTCCAGTACGGGCCCGACGGCGACGTGGTGATGAGCGACTGGGTCGACAACGGCGAGTGCCACGATCGCGACGGCGTGCACCGCAACAGCGGACGCATCTACAAGATCAGTTGGGGCGAGCCGCGAAAAATCCCCGTCGATCTCGCCCACGCGAGCAACGATGAGCTCGTCGCCCTGCAGCGCCACGCCAACGAGTGGTTCGTCCGCCACGCGCGCCGCCGGCTGCAGGAGCGCGCCGCGGCCGGCGCAAACCTCGGCACCGCGCACGCCGCGCTGCGCGACATGTTCGCCAAGTCCGAGACCGCGCCACTCCGGCTCCGCGCCCTCTGGGCGCTCTTTTGCACCGGCGGCGCCGAGCAATCCTGGCTCATCCAGCTCACCGAGGATCGCGACGAAAATATCCGCTACTGGGCCGCCCGTCTGCTTGTCGACAACGGCCCCGTGAGCAACGACATCGTGGCCACGCTCGTGCGCCACGCCGCTGTCGAAAAATCCTGGCTCGTCCGCATGGCCCTCGCCTCGACGCTTCCAGTGCTGCCCGATTCGCAGCGCTGGAATCTCGGCGCCGCACTCGCGCGCAACCTCCAGCCCACCGGCGATCCCAATCTGCCGCGGCTGCTCTGGATCGGCTGGCAGGACGCCGTCCATCGCAACGCGGAACAAAGTCTGAAACTTGCCGCCGAGCTCCGCGTCCCCGTTCTCGTCGAATGGATCGCCCGCCGCCTCGCCGAAGACGCGCGCGCCCAGCCCGGTCTGGTTGCCTCACTCTCCGCGGCCATTCATAGTGCACCGCCGAATACCGCCATCACGCTTCTCCGCGGCCTCGCCGACGGCCTGCCGCAAATGGCCGAGCCCGCCAGCCGCGAGGTCGGTGATACCATCGGGCCCTTTTTCACACATGAGGATCCCACCGTCTCGCGCTCGGCCTTGGCCGTGGGCGCCCGGCTGCGCCTCGACGCCGCGCTCGAGCGCCTGCGCGCCTCGCTGCGCGATCCCGGCGTGAGCGCCGCGGGATTGAGCGAAGCGCTCGCCGCCCTCGTTTCCGCGCGCCCGTCGTGGCTCCCTGATGAGCTCCTTGCGCTCCTCTCGCGCGGCAAGTTCGCCGACCAAGTCATCAAAGCCCTCGCCTCGTGCGACGACGCCCGCATCGCCTCCGCCATCCTCGACGCCTTCCCCAAGCTCAATCGTCCGGCCCGCACCGCGTCCGTCGACACGCTCCTCGCGCGCGAGTCCTCTCTGACCGTCCTTGTTGGTGCGCTCGCGGCCGGACGCCTGGAAAAGAAGGACATCACTCATTTTCAGGCCCGCCAGGTCTCCCGGGTCGCGTCGCCCGCCCTCCGCAAGCGCTTCGAGCAGGTGTGGGGCAACGTCAACACCTCCTCCGCCGAGCTCGCCGCGAAGATGAAGAAGCTGCGCATCACCATGAAGCCCGACTTCCTCGCGCTCGGCGACGTTGCGCACGGCCGGCAGCTCTTCGAGCAGCGTTGCGCCGCGTGCCACACGATCTTCGGCAAGGGCGGCACGCTCGCTCCCGACCTCACCGGCTCCGGCCGCAAGGAGATCGACTATCTGATCACCAACACCGTCGATCCGAACGCCGTCATCGGCGCCGACTGGCAGTTGGTCATCGCCACGCTTAAGGATGGCCGCGTCGTCGCCGGTTCCATCGCGCAGGAGGCCGACGCGGCCGTCACCTTCCGCACGCCCGACGGTCCCGCCACGATCGAGCGCGCCCAGATCAAGTCTCTGGAGCGTATGAACACCTCGCTGATGCCGCAGGGCCTGATCGATGATCTGTCGCCCGATCACATCCGCGATCTTTTTGCCTACCTGATGTCCGACGGCGGCGAGAAACCCGCGCGCCGGTGAACACTCGAATTTTTCGCCCTGTGGGTGACAGAAACTCCATCTGGAAGTCACGAGGAGAGACGCGATGGGGGTTTCCTCGAGAAACGTAGTGACCCGCACCCTCGTTGCGGGATGCACCTTAGATTGGATCGCAGGACCGGCGCGGCGAAGCGCTCGGTTTCCGAGTTGCGGATGCGTCGGGCGGCGGCGAGGGCAGAGTAGCGTCGAGGAGATCGCTCCGGCCCTTTAGGTCGAACCCGAGTGGTTCGATCCGCCGACGGCTGACTTTCAGGTCTCCCGACGCGTGTAGAGAGGGTGCAGGCCACCCACCTGCGGTAATTCGACCACCTTCCCTTGCGCTGGAGTCAGCACTGGCCTTGGAATCGGGCCGTCCTGGATTAACGCCCGATGCGGGCGAGAAGGGTGACAGTACTCGAAGCAGAGCGAGGTTCCCGGCGGGTTGCGTCGATTCTCGCCCGCGAAAATCTCACGAATACCGCTGCGGAGCGAGGCTGCCCTCGGAGGCCCTCCGCACTCAGGCCAAAAGGTCCTTCACGACCGTGCCATGCACATCGGTCAGCCGGAATTGCCGGCCTTGGAAGCGGTAGGTGAGCCGTTCGTGGTCGATGCCGAGGCGGTTGAGGATCGTCGCCTGCAGGTCGTGGATATGCACGGGCCGGTCGACGATGTTGAAACCAAATTCGTCGGTCGCGCCGTAGGCGAAACCCGCCTTCATGCCCGCCCCCGCGAGCCACAGCGAGAACGCGCGTCCGTGGTGGTCGCGGCCGTATTTCTCCCGGTTGGCCGTGCCTTGCGCATACGGCGTGCGGCCGAACTCGCCGCCCCAGATTACGAGCGTGTCGTCGAGCAGCCCGCGCTGCTTCAGGTCGCGCACGAGTGCCGCCGTCGGCTGGTCGGTGTCGCGCGCGAGGTGCGGCAGGTGTTCGTGCAACCCGTTGTGATGATCCCAGTCGCGGTGATACAACTGGATGAAGCGCACCCCGCGCTCCGCGAGCCGGCGCGCGAGCAGGCAGTTGCGGGCATAGGAGCCCGGCACGTTCACGTCCGCGCCGTAACTCTCCAGCACGCCCGCCGACTCGCCTTTCAGCTCCATGAGCTCGGGCACGCTGGCCTGCATGCGGAAGGCCATCTCGAACTGGCCGATCCGCGTCTCGATCTCCGGGTCGCCCGAGCGGGACTGCTGCAACCGGTTCAACTCCGCGATGCCGTCGAGCAACGCCCGCCGCTGCGGGCGCGTGATGCCCAGCGTGTCGTTCAGGTAGAGCACCGGCTCGCCCGCACTGCGGAACTGCACGCCTTGGTGCGCGCTCGGCAGGAAACCGCTGCCCCACAGGCGCGCAAGCAGGCCCTGCCCGGCACGCTTGGCGTTGACCGAAACCAGCACGACGAACGACGGGAGATTGTCGTTCAGCCGCCCCAAGCCATAGTCGATCCACGCCCCCATGCTCGGGCGCCCAGCGAGCTGGCTGCCGCTCTGGAAAAACGTGATCGCGGGATCGTGGTTGATCGCCTCGGTGTGCATCGAGCGCACCAGGCAGAGCTCGTCCGCGATCGCGCGTGTGTGCGGCAGCAGGTCGCTGATCTCCATCCCGCAGCGGCCGCCGCGCTGGAAGCCGAACTTGCTCGGCTGCAGCACGAGCCGCTTTTGCCCCGCCACCATGCCCGTGATGCGCTGCCCGCGGCGGACCGAATCGGGCAGGTCCTCATTGAACCGCTCGCCCAACACCGGCTTGGGATCGAACAGATCGAGGTGCGAAGGACCGCCCGACTGGAAAAGGCAGATGACGCGTTTCGCCTTGGCGGGGAAATGGAGCCCGTCCGCCGGCGGCCGCGCGGCACCGGCAGGCGCGGCGGCCAGCACGTCGCCGCGAAACAGATGGGCCAGCGCGGCGGCGCCGAAGCCCAAGCCCGTCCGCCCGAGAAATTCGCGCCGGGATGGCAGGGCTTGGTAGCGATGGCAGGACATGGGGAGCGGAAAGGTTGGGAGGCAGGAAGAGAGGGAGAGACAGGGCGACGAGGAGACCCGAAGGCGGAGCAAAGGCCGAGACACGGAGGTCTGACTCACGGTCTCATGGTCTCATTATCGGATCGTCTTCAGTTCTTGGTAATCGTCTCGTCGAGACTGAGCAGCGCGCTCGCGACCGCCGTCGCCGCCGCGAGTTCGGCCGGCGACACGCTGGCATCCGCCGCCGACGCGCCCACCCGGAGCAGGCGTTCCGCGGTCGCGGGATTCGCGGCATAGTCTGCCCGGAATCGATCCCAGAGGCGCGTGAGCACCGCCGTCTCCGCCGGCTCCGGCCGCCGGCCCGTCGTCGCCCGGAAAGCCCAGGCCAGCCGCGCCGCGTCATCGCCGGGCGCCTCGCGCAGCATTCGCGTGCCGAGCCGCCGTGCGGCCTCGACCAGGCCCGGTTCGTTCCACAGCACGAGCGCCTGCAGGGGCGTGTTGGTGCGCGACCTCCGCACGGTGCAGAATTCGCGGTCCGGCGCGTCGAAGATCGTCATCGCCGGATGGGGCAGCGTGCGTTTCCAAAACGTGTAGAGACTTCTCCGATACAAATCAGAATCGCTGCTCTGGCCCCAGCTCGTGCCGGGATAGGCCACTCCCACGACCACGCCCTCGTAGAGCTTGTCGGGCTGATACGGATACACGCTCGGCCCGCCGAGGCGCGGCACGAGCAGGCCGGAGACGGCGAGCGCCTGGTCGCGGATCAGCTCGGCGGGCAGGCGCACGCGCGGGCTGCGCGCGAGCAGCCGGTTCTCGGGATCGCGCGCCAGCGCGGCGGGCGCCGTCGCCGAACTCTGCCGGTAAGTCGCGGAGAGCACGATTTTCCGCACCAGCGCCTTCACGTCCCAGCCGCCGTCGACGAAATCCCGCGCGAGCCAGTCCAGCAGCTCCGGGTGGCTCGGCCACTCGGCCTGCGAGCCGAAATCCTCGAGCGTCTTGACCAACCCTGTGCCGAAAAACTGCGCCCAAAAGCGATTCACGACGACGCGGCCCGTCAGCGGGTGGCGCGGGTCGGTGAGCCACCGCGCGAGTCCGAGCCGGTTGCGCGGCGCGCCCTCCGGCCAAGGCACGCCGATCACGGCGGGCACGCCCGGCTCCACCGCCTCGCCCGGCGAATCGTAGAGCCCGCGGTTGAGCACGAATGTCCCGCGCGGAGCCGGCATTTCCTCCATTACCATCGTGTTGGGCAGGCTGCGCCGCAGCGCGAGGTGTGCTCCCAGCAACGCCTCGCGCTCCGCAGCCTGCTCCCGGCTGCCGGGTTGTTCCCCGACCCACGCATCCGCCAGCCAGCCGCGCTGGCGCGCGCTCGCCCGGCCCTCGGCGAGGGCCGCGGCCGCTTCCGGCAGCGCGCGCGCGCGAAACAGGGCGCGCAGCGCCGGCGCGTCGAGTACGCGCGGATAGCTGCGGGCGTCCTCGAACGCGCCGGCCAGCCGCGCGGACGCCTTGGCATTGTCCGCGCCGACCAGGTAATCGCGCTTCGGGGGCTCGGCCGAAAGCCCGTCGTGGCGCACGACGACCGGTGCCTCTTCGCCGTCGACAAACATGCGCACGTCCGATGCCTTGCGGCCGCCTGCGTAGGTGACCGCGATATGCCGCCATTCGCCGGGCCGCAGGCCGGCGCCCGCCGTCCGCACGACCAAGGCATAGGCGGGGAAACGCACGTTCAGCCGGAGCTCCAACTCGCCGTCCACCAGGCGGAGTTCACGGCCGCGCCCGTAGCCGCCCGCGGCATGGGAGCCGGAATAGTCGGCCGAGGAAAACAGCGCCGTGTCGCGGGGATTTCCTACCTCGGTCCGCAGCCAGAACGCGACCGTGAGGCCTTCCTTCCCGCTGAAATCCATGCGCGCCGCCGGCACCGTGCGCATGCGAGCGATCACCTCGGGCGTCGCGACTTCCTCGGGGTCGTCGTCATCGGCTGCGGCCCTGGCCGGCTTTTCCGGCGGAGTTTTCTCTTCGGAGAGGATCATCACCGCGCCTTTTTGCGCGTCGATGGTAGAGCGCGTGGATTTTGCCAGGACTTCCACCTGCGCCTGTGTCGCGGCGTCCCATTTCCAGCGGTCGGCGGCTGCGGCGAGTTTGCCATCGAGCGCGGCCAGTTGCCGGTCTTGCGCTGTCAATTCCTCCTGCTGCGCGGCGGTCGGGGCCGCCATGATCGGCGCGGCATTCGCCACGCGCCCATCCTCACCCTGCTCCTGCACGTGGTTAAAGAACGCGAACAGGCGGTAGTAGTCCTGCTGCGAGATCGGGTCGTATTTGTGGTCGTGGCAGCGCGCGCACTCCATCGTCACGCCCAGCCACACGGTGCTGAGCGTCTTCACGCGGTCGGCGACATACTCGACCCGGTATTCCTCGTCGATGATACCGCCCTCGCTGTTGATTACGTGATTGCGGCCGAAGCCGGTCGCGATCCGCTGCTCCACGGTCGGCGACGGCAGCAGGTCGCCCGCGAGCTGTTCGACGATGAATCGGTCGTAGGGCAAATTGCGGTTGAAAGCTTGGATCACCCAGTCGCGCCACCGCCACATGCTGCGCGCGGAATCGTTGTTGAAACCGTGTGTGTCGGCGTAGCGCGCCGCGTCGAGCCACTCCAGCGCCATGCGCTCCCCGAAATGCGGGGAGGCGAGCAGCCGCTCCACCGCGTCGCCGTAGGCGTTCTCGCCCCGCGCCAACGCCGCCGCCTCGAAGCGATCGAGCTCCGCGACCGGCGGCGGCAATCCCGTCAGGTCGAGGCTAGCCCGCCGCAGCCATGCGCCGGGCTCGGCCGGCTCGGCCGGACGCAGTCCGTCCCGCGCGAGCAGCGCGCGGACGAAATGGTCGATCTCGCCGGCCGGCCCGGCCGGGCCGAACTTCGGCGCCGGTTCCCACGCCGGAGGTTGGAATGCCCAATGTCCCTCGTAGCCGGCGCCCTCCGTGATCCAGCGCCGCAGCGTGGCGATCTGCGCTGCGGTCAACGTGCGGTGCGATTCCGGCGGCGGCATGATGTCGGCGGCGGCCTTCGCCTCGATCCGCCGGATCAATTCGCTCTCGTCCGGTTTGCCCGGCACGACGGCCGCGATGCCCTCGCGGGCTTGCACCGCGCCCGCGCGCTCGTCGAGCCGCAGTTTGCCTTCGCGCCGCGCTTCGGCCCGCCCGTGGCAGTGGAAACAATTCTCGGAAAGGATCGGCCGCACGTCGCGGTTGAACCGCAGCGGTGCGGCGGCGGAGGCGACTGCTAGCGCGATGAAAAGTCCCGCGACTGTTTGCCAACAAATCATGTGCCGCGCCGGCTCGCCTACTGTGGCAACTCCTCGATGAGAAGGTTCCGATATTCGATCCGCTTGCCGTGATACTGCAGGCCGATCCGGCCGGAGCGCGGACGTTCTTTCGGCGCGACCTTGGTCTTGTTGCGCGAACCGTCGGGGTTCTCGCCCGCGCGTTTCCACTCGTCAAGCGACACGTCGTTCACCAGCTCGGCGTTGAGAAAAGCGGCGATGCGCGGCCCGCGCGCGATGATCACCAGCGTGTGCCAACGACCCGCCTCGACCGGATTTTTCACGCGCGACGCGGCGAGATCGTAGAGCGCGCCGGTCCGCGTGCGGGCGTTTTCCGCGGTGCCCTGGAGGATCTGAATTTCGGTCGACGTGTGCTGCCACGCGGCGACGTCGCCCACGCGGATGAAGATGCCGCCGTTGGCCCCCTCGGGCACGCGAAACTCGAGACTGAGCGAAAAATTGCCGTAGCTCTCCTTCGTCCAGAGGTTGCCCTTGCCGCCCGCCCACGAATCGACGCCGCGCCCCACGAGCACATCGCCTTCCCACGCCCATGCTTCCGCCGGAAACTCGGCGTTGCCGAGGTCCGGCCGGAGGAGCGGGCGCGGCACCGGCCAGCGCGGCGCATCCAGGCCGCGCCCGGCGGCCCACACCTCGGCGACGTTGCGGGTGACGCCGGGCGGCGGCTCGGGCGACGCCTGCCCGGCGGCGGCGGCGAAAGCGAAAGCAATCAGGGAGCGGTTCATGACGGGAGCGAGGCGGGTATCAGAAAAGCCGATATGCGGCGTGGATGTAACGGTCGGCCTCCGGCGCGCCCGTGCAAGCCATCGCCGCGGGATCCCACCGGATTGCCCGGCCGAGGCGGATCGCGAGGTTGCCCACGAGCACGGTTTCCGTGAGATCGGCGGCGTGGTCCACGATGTTCGAGCCCGGCGGCGGGCCGCCGTGGCAGGCTTCGATCCACTCCAGATACGGATCGTTCTTCGGCGCGCGCAGTATCGTCTTCGGTGGTCGATCCGCGAAGCCTTTCATGCGCGACTCGGGCAGCAGCCGCACGGTTTGGTTGTAGTCGCCCTCCGACAGCAGTGCGCCCTTGTCGCCGCGGTAGAGCGTCGCCGTCCTCGGCATCGGCTGGTCGCCGAACTCCTCGGGCTTCGGCGGCAGCATGCCGCCGTCGTGCCACGTGTAGTTGACTGGCGGCAGCGCGCCGCGCGCGGGAAATTCGTAGGTGACGACCTGGGCCTTGGCCGCATTCGCTGCCGTGAGTCCCTCGCTCCGCGCCGAGACTTTCATCGGGCCGCGCAGGTTCAGCGCCCAGAACGGCGCATCCATGAGATGGCAGCCGAGGTCGCCCAGTCCGCCCGAGCCGTAGTCCCACCACACCCGCCAGTTCCACGGCGCGAGCGCGGGCGAATACTCGCGATACGGTCCGGTGCCGATCCAGCGTGGCCAGTCGAGCGTCAGCGGCGGCTTGGCCGCGACATGGCGGAAGGCATCTGCCGGCCACGCGGGCCGGTCGGTCCACGTGAGCACTTCGCGCACCGGGCCGATCACGCCCGCCTCGATCCATTCTTTTACGAGGCGCGCGCCCTCGTAGGCATGGCCCTGGTTGCCCATCTGCGTGACGACGCCGGCCTTGGCCGCCGCGGCCTTGAGCAGCCGCGCCTCGCCGATCGTGTGCGTCAGCGGCTTCTGCACGAACACGTGCTTGCCGCGCTCGAGCGCCAGCATCGCCACGGGAAAATGCGCGTGATCGGGCACCGAGATCACGACCGCGTCGATCCGGTCGTCCATCTCCGCTAACATCTGCCGGTAGTCGCGGTAGCGCGCGGCCCCGAGCAGCAGCTGGAACGCGTTGAACCCGGCGCGGCCGAAACCCGCGCTGTCGACGTCGCAGATTGCCACGATTTCGGCGCCATGCGCGGCGCAGGCCATCACGTCGACGTAGCCTTTGTTGCCGATGCCGATCTGCGCGATCCGCAGCCGGCGCCCAGTGACGATGTTTCGCGCCCGCGCAGACGCACCGCCGAGCGCATGCGGAGCCACCAGCGCGAGACCGGCGAAGGCCGCGCCGCGACGAAGGAACTCGCGCCGGCCGGAATCCGTTTCAGCGAGAGAAGGCATGCTCATGCGTTTTTTTGGGGATCGGTTGCGGCGGCACTCAATGGCGGGCCGTGCGCCCGTCGTCGCCGTCTCGGTCGTCAAAGATCGCGATCCGTTCGCGCTTTTCTTCGGTGAAAACGGAGCCGTCGCAGGAAAAACTCTCCGCCACCCAGAGCTGCCCACGGTCGTTATAGGTGATCGCGATCGGCTGCCGCACGTCGGGCTCGGACGCCGCCAGCGTGAGCTGGAAACTTTCCGACAAACGCAGCCGCTGCACTGCGGCCTGCGCTGGCAACGGCTGGCCCGACCCCTGCGTATCGACCGGCCGGTAGAAAGTCTCCGCCGCCGGCAGCGCGGTCGCGCCGATCACGAAGCAGAGGAGCTCGACACGACAAGAACGGGGGCGCGACATGGGTTGCAGGTGGGGTGCGAATCCCGCCGACGCCGGGTCGAACGAGCGGACCACACGAGGCCGCGATCGTAAATTGAAGTCAAGGGGATAGTGATCGATCGCCGATAGTGATCGATCGCGTTTCGAGCGATTAACTCGCCGCCCAACTCCACCTTCTATGCCTCTGCCTCTTGCGTAAGAGCCCCGGCCTGCGCGTCTCCGGAAATGTAACCTCTATGATCGATCTTGATTTTTCCGACAACCTGCCAAACGGCCATCTACCCTCGGGCGCGCCGCGCCTGATTACCGTCTCTGAACCTCGCGCTTTCCCATGCACCTTGCTCGCCGTCGCTTCGTCCAACACAGCCTCTCCGCCTTGGCCGCAACGGTGGCCGGCCGCGCGCTCGCCACTGCACCTTGGGACGGCAAATCTCGGCCCATCGGTTTCAGCCTACAGGGAATGAAGACGCAGCCGGTTACAGAATCCATCGATCACTGCAAGCGGATCGGCTGCAACAATATCGAGCTGTGCCTGATAAAGGATTTCCCACCGAACTCGGAAAATTTACGCCGCCAAAGCAACGCGAGGTGCGCGCCCGGCTCGGTGCCGGCTGGCGCGCGGCGCGGCCCCGCTGAGGAGAAATAACACGCGAAGACCGCCGGCAGGGGGCGCAGGCATGCCCCGAATTCCGATCAGGCCTTCGCGGGCTCGGCTGGGATTTTCTTGGGATTTCGCGCCTCGTAGTCGTCCGCGTAGTGCAAGTGCGCCCGCATAGTCTCGTCGGCCAGGGCCGGGTCGCGCTTCAACATCGAATGCACGAGTTGCTGGTGAAAATCCTCCGGATGCGGCAACTGCTGGTTTTTTAGCCAGCGTGTAGTCAGCAACGCCCGCATGCTCGTCCACTTGAGCGCCTCTTCCAGCGACGGAAAGCCGGTCGAACGCGCCAGCTTAAGGTGAAAATCCAAGTGCAGCAGGCTGCCTTGGCTGCCGTCGTGCCCCAACTCGTTCATCCAGCGATCGACGGTCCGCGCATCCTCCATCAGCCCCTTCAGGACCTCGTCGCTCGCTTTCTCGGCGAGGAGGCGCGCCACGTGGCGCTCGATCGCTTCGCGGAGCACGAACTCGTCGCGAAGGCTCTGGGCCGTGAGGCTGACCACCCGTGAGCCATACATCTCCTTGGTCTCGACAAGCCCGTCGCCGCTGAGGCGCGCCAGCGCCTCGTTGACGATCGAGAGGCTCACGCCGTGCTTTTTCACCAAGTCGCGGCGCACCAGATGCTCGCCGGCTTGATACATGCCCGTCGTGATGTTCCGCTTCAATTCGCTTTAGACGCGCGACGACTTGGTTTGGAAGGAAGTTTCGCTCTCCATCAACTATGATCGGTCCGCGAATTCCGCCAGCAAGTCAACGCTCCCGCGCCGGAAGTTCGCGCCGGAAATTTAACGGCGCTCGGCCGGTAATTCTGAGCCGCGGCGACATCGATGCGCTCTGCGAGCAAACGAAGCGAGTCGCCACGGGCTCGGGCAGGCGGCCCAGGTGCTCGTGGTCGCCGACAGTGCCGTGTGGATCTGGATTCTGGTGGATGACCGTTTGCCGCAGTCGTGCCAGCGGCTCGATTTGTCCCACGCCGAGCAACATCCGTGGGCCGTGGCGGAGGCGCTGCATGGAGCCGGCAGCGCCTTGGCGCAGGACTGGATCAAACCCTTGCTCGCCCAACTCGAGGCCGGTCAGGCCCAAGCCTGATCGAGATTTGCGCGAGGCCCTCGTCTGCCTGCAAGCCGAGCCTGAGACCAAGGCACGGCTGCACCTCGAACGAGAAATCAACCATTCCGAAAACAACCGCCAGCGCCTCGGCTATGCGCCGGACAAGCTGCGCGGCGAGCCCGTTGGGAGCGGAGCGATGGAATCAACCTGCCGCCAATATCAGTGCCGATTCAAACCAGGGCACCTCACTGCTCGGAGTTAAGTGGTTGAAAGAGTTCGCGGAAAGCGACGGGCAGATGGCGATTATTCCGGTTGATGAACGCGGGGGCGCAGGGTTCGGGATGGCGGCAACGCCTTCTAATTGGCGCCACGCTAAGGTTCACGGCCGTTACATTGCAAATAAACATTTTACACAATTATAGAGACAAAAAAGAGGTACGAAGTGCCGCCGTGGTGTCTTTGGGGGCGCAGTTCGGACCAAATACCGAAGTGCACCCACACCACACATCACGGCGAGGTTGGTTTCGCGGTCCCCGAGCCCGGCAATTCCGGTCGCACGTACACTGGATCCAGCCGGCGGAGCCCGTTTTCCAGGGTAGTCGGGCGACCAGCGAAACCAGCGTTATCTCGGCGTCACGCAAGCCGTGGTGCACTGCCGTGAAAGCACATAGGGCAGTCCACAGAGCGAAGGCATCCGGCCGGTGCGCAGCGCGGCACGGGATGGACTGTTATATGGCGCAGCCGAGTATGCATCTGTGAATCGTACTTCGTCCGGCGCGAGGCGATCGAGCCGCGCCGTCGCGATGGTCGTCGATCCCCGACACGAAAGATCGCCGTAACCCAAATCGTCGGCGAGAAACACAATTACATTCGGTTGCGCACCGACCGCAGCCCACATGTGGGAGACGACGGAAACGAGCCACACCGCGATCGCGAGCAGAGGCCTCATTGTGTAGTTGCGACTTCAGAACGCACTGTTTCGCCCCACCTCAAGGCGAAGGATTTGTGCGATCAGCTCCTTGGTCAGCGGACCCGCCAATCGTAGACCGGCTTTCACTCCGCTGCCAGCGCGCCAAATGGTCATCGCGTTGGAATTGTGGTCGCGACCAAAAGCGGTCCCGCCGACGATACCATTGTCAGGAGAGCGGCCGAATTCGCCGCTGCACACTACGAAGGTCCCCGAAGCGTGGAAGGTAATTGCGGGAACCGAGTCGCCGGCGGGGCCACTCGCGGGTATCAAGGTTACTTCCGGCAGCAAGCCGACCGGAAAAAACCTTCCGTAACGCTCCTCCTAACACAAACACTGTGATCTATCGGATTTTTCGGATTACACCTCTAACAATACGTTTTCTATGATCGATCAAACTATTTGACATGACGATGAGTCCCATCCTGCATTTGCGTCGCTTTCGGTGGCGGAGCAGATCTCCAACCCGCTTCCCCAGGCCTTGCGCGCCGATTGTTTGTTACCCCATGAAATTCATCGTTCACCCAATGATTTTCTCACATGCACGCGCGGTGTTCGCCGCGCTGGCCTGTTGGTTGGTGGGGCAAATTCTCCCGGCTGCGGAGGAACGTGAGGCTGGGTTCATGAGTCTTTTCAACGGCAAAGACCTGACCGGCTGGGACGGCATGCCCGGAGCATGGCGCGTCAAGGATGGTGCCATTTGCAGCGGGGGAACGACGAAGAACTGGCTGATTTGGCGCGGGGGCGAGGTGGACGACTTTGAACTCCGGCTCCGTTTCCGCTACACGAAGGGAAACTCGGGCGTACAGGTGCGCAGCGAGGACAAAGGCAAGTGGCAGGTCCACGGATACCAAGTCGAAGTCGCGGCAAAATCGGCCATGGGACTGTGGCATGAGTCCCTTTGGACGGAGCAGGATCGGCGATTTCTTTCCACCGCGGGCCAAAAGGTCCGGATTGCGCCCGACGGGACCAGGAACGTCGAGCAGGTCGCGGACCCCGCCACCGTGCAGTCCGCGTTCAAGGAAAACGACTGGAACGATCTCGTGGTCATCGGAACCGGCACTAGGCTCGTTCAAATCATCAACGGTGTCGTCTTTTCCGATCTGATTGATCAGGATCGTACGCGTAGCCGCATTTCGGGGATCATCGCATTCCAGGATCATGGCGGCGGCTGCGTGGCGGAGTTCAAGGATATCCGGCTGAAGCGCATTCCGCCGAAATGAAGCCATCAGGGCTATTTTTGCGTTCGGTCGTCACGGCCGCAGTAGGAATTCTCATCTGCCGTTTATCGTCGGTGCAGGCTGCGGAAGAATGGAGGCCGGTGGACACGCACCCGCCCGCCGAGCGGCCCCTGCCGCCGACCGAGGCACTGAGGAAACTCCACGTCCCCGCCGGATTTCAGGTGACACTCGCTGCGGCGGAGCCCGGTGTCCGCCAGCCGATCGCCATCGCGTACGACGACCGCGGGCGGTTGTGGGTCGCGGAGAGCTATTCCTACAACGGGTCTGACTTTACCGATGAACACCGCGATCGGATTCTGATTTTCGAGGACACCGACGGCGACGGGATTTTCGATTCGCGGAAAGTCTTTCAAGATCATCTGAACCGCCTGACCGGCCTAACCGTGGGTTTCGGCGGAGTTTGGATCACCGCGCCGCCGAGTTTTGCCTTCATCCCGGATCGTGATCGCGATGATCGGCCCGACAGCGAGCCCGTCGTGTTGCTCGATGGGTGGACGCTCAGGGCCGAGCACAACAGCGTGAACGGACTGAGTTGGGGGCCCGATGGCTGGCTCTATGGCCGCCACGGCAACAAGCAGCCCTCACTCGTCGGAAAGCCTGGTGACCCCAAGGAAGCGCGCACGTTCATGAGCTGCGCGATCTGGCGGTATCATCCTGTCGATCGGCGCTTCGAGATTGTTGCGGATGGCACCGTCAATCCCTGGGGGCTCGACTTCGACGACCATGGGCAGGGTTTCCTGAGCACGAGCGTCATCGAGCACCTCTGGCACCTCGCGCCGGGAGCGCGCTATGACCGGGGACCGGGACGCGCAGCGCATCCGAATCCGCACAGCTACGAGCTCATGGAGACGACGGTGGACCACCGGCACTGGGGCGGAGCCAGCTCCGAAAAGAGTACGCGGGTTGCGGAGGGCAACGAGGCGTTCGGCGGCGGCCACTCGCACTCCGATGCGATGATCTATCTCGGCGATCACTGGCCGGCGGAATACCGGGGCTCGATCTTTCTGAGCAACATCCACGGCCGGCGGATCAATCGCGACCGCATCGACCAGGACAACGGCAACGGACGCTACCTGGCCCGGCACGCGCCCGATTTCCTAACCGCCGACGACCAGTGGTTTCGCGCCGTGTCTCTCGCCTACGGCCCGGACGGCGACGTGGTCATGACGGATTGGTCCGACACCGGGGAATGCCATGATCGCGATGGAGTCCACCGCTCCAGCGGCCGCATCTACAAGATCAGCTGGGGCGCGCCGCGACGCGTGGTGGTCAACCTAGCGCACGAGTCCGACGCCCGGCTTGTCGAGCTGCAGTTAAATCGCAACGACTGGTATGTACGGCACGCGCGCCGGATTCTCCAGGAGCGCGCCGCTGCCGGTTCTGACCAGAACGCGACGCGTACCGAACTGCGACGCATGTTCGACGCGCAGGAGGACGTCACCCGAAAGCTGCGCGCGCTGTGGGCGCTGCACGTCACGGGCGGAGCGGATCCGGCGTGGCTGCAGGGCCTGCTCGCGCACCCGAACGAACATATCCGTGGGTGGGCGGTGCGGCTCCTGACGGAACGATCTGTCGATGCCACGGTGGTGAACCGGCTGGCCGCGCTGGCACGGGACGAATCCACGTGGCTGGTGCGGACAGCACTGGCTTCCGCCTTGGGCAAGATCGAGCCGGCTTTGCGGATGACACTCGCGAGCGCGCTCGTCGAGCGATGTCCGGCTGACACCGACGCCAACCTTGCCCGGCTGCTATGGTACGGGGTGGAGCCGCTGGTCGCGGCAGCGCCCGCGAATGCCGCGACGCTGGCGGTCGCGACGCAGGTTCCCAAGTTGCGTCGATTCCTCGCGCGCCGACTGGCGGAGGACTTGCGCAGTCCGCCGGCGGGAGCGGCTTTGATCAGTGCGCTTGAGCGTATCACGGATCCCCGGGCCGCGCGCGATGTGCTGGAAGGCACCCTCCAGGGGCTCGCGGGGATGCGCGAGGTGCCGGTCCCGACTGGCGCTGCGGCCGTATTAATGCGCTGGAGACAGGTGGCGGATGCGGACACCCGCTTGCTCGCGTTGCGGTTCGCCGCCAATCTGGGTGACACATCCACCGCCGAGCCGCTGCGGCGACAGATGAACGACGCGCTGAGCCCGGTCTCCGTTCGCCTGGCGGCGCTCGACGCGCTGGCACGGAGCCGGCCCGCTTGGTTGGTCGACGACCTGCTGGGGTTGCTCCGAACGCCCGCCGTGGCGGAGGCGGCTCTGCGCGCCCTGGCGGCGTCTTCGGACGGGCGCATCGCGCCGGCCTTGCTGGAGCTGTTTCCCAGCCTCACGGCCTCGGCGCGGACGGCAGCGGTCGATGCCATGGCGGGACGGGTGGAGAGCTCGCACCTGCTGCTGGATGCGGTCGCCCAACGTCGCATCCGGAAAACGGATATCAGCACCGTGAACGCCCGCCAGATTGCGCAGCTCGGCGATCCGCCGCTCACGGCGAAGCTCGAATCGGCGTGGGGAAGCGTCAAGTCCTCCCCCGGCGAAATCAAGGCGGCCATCCGACGCACCCGTGCCATGCTCACGCCCGCGGCGCTCGGGGCGGCGAATCTCGCGGCCGGTCAGGCGCTCTTCGAGCAGCGCTGCGCGATGTGCCACCGTTTGTTCGATCGCGGCGGATTGATCGGGCCGGATCTGACTGGTTCCGGCCGCAAGGATCTCGAGTACCTGCTGGCCAACATCATTGATCCGAACGCGGTGATTGCCGCGGACTACCAGCTCTGCGTGATCACGACGCGGCAGGGACGAGTGGTGTCGGGAACCATGGCCGAAGGGGAAAGCTCGGTCGTAGTCCAGACTATCACCGAACGTCTGACGATCGAGCGTGGCGACATCAGGGAGGTCCAGCGGCTAAACGTGTCGCTCATGCCCACGGGCCTCCTCGAATCGCTCACGTCGGACGATACGCGCGATATCTTCGGGTATCTCATGTCGGACGCCATTCCCGCCGGCCAGCCGCGGCCAGCCTCCGCGGCGCGTTCACCTTAGACTAACCCCTGAATCGACAAACCCCATAAACCGCATGAACCCCACAAACAGAACCCCATTCTTTGCCTCCGCCTTGGTTTTGACTTTGATCGCACTGGCAAGCTTCGCCCCCCTTGCCGCAGCCGCCGACGGTCTCACGGGCGCGGTGAGCAGTGCCAACACGGGGAACATGCTGCAGGGCGCGACGGTGGAAATCCCGCGGCTCCGCAAGACCGTGGTCACCGACAGCGGCGGCCAGTTCACCCTGACGGGCGTGCCCGCCGGGGAGTACGAGATCATCGTGTCTTATCCCGGCTTGGCCGAGCAGCGCCGGACGATCGTCGTTGGCGAGCGGGCGTCGCGATTGAATTTCGAATTAGGGGCGGCGGTGATTGCTCTGGGAAAATTCACCGTGGCCAGCCAGCGCGAGGGAAACGCCCTCGCGATCGCGAACCAGCGCAATGCACCCAACCTCAAGAACGCGGTCTCGCTGGATGCGTTCGGCAACATGCCGAATATGGGCGTGGGCGAACTGATGATGCGGGTGCCCGGGGTCGCTCCAATCTACGATGATGAGGGCAACGTCGGATCCATTTCGGTGCGCGGCATGCCGGCGGAAACGACGACCACCACGATCGACGGCACGCCGACGTTTCGCGGCAACGGGGCGCGGCAGATTTCCTACCTCGGCCTGACCGGGTCGATTTTCGAGCAGGTCGAACTGACGAAGGGGCACATGCCCGACCAGACGGCGAATTCGCTCGGCGGCAGCGTGAACCTCAAGACCCGCTCGCCTCTGAGCATGACGGAGCGCCAGCGCATCACCTACAACGCCACCGGTCGCTGGGGTCCGCCGTTCCTCGTGCACTCGGCCGAGCGGCGAAACCACCCGCTCCATCCGCTGTTGAATCTCTCCTATCAGCGGGCGCTCGATGTCTTCGGCGGCGAGCGCAACCTCGGCGTATCGGTTGGCCTGTTCTATAGTGAGAACGTCAATTCCGGCAGCCTCAACGCCTACATGTACCAGAACACGATCTCGTCACCGGCCTACCTGTATGACTATCGTTCCACCAACGAAACGAACAACCGTCACATCACCACGGCCAATGTGAAATTTGAGTACCGGCCGTCGCCGCGCAGCAAGCTCACATTCGGGTTGATCTACAACCAGGGCGACGAGCCCGCCATCGATCGCAGCCAGATCCGTTTCTTCACGGCGCAGAGCATCGCGGCGCTCGCCCCCAACAGCCAGCCGACCGGCAACGGCGCGATCCTGCCCAACTTCACGGACACGCGCACCGAGGCGCGGGCGCTGCCGGCCTCGAACGTGGAGCTGACCACGGCCCATCTCTCGCTGATTGCGCGCAGCCCCACGTTGAGCTTCGGCGGGGAGCACACCGCGGAGCGCTTCGATCTCGATTACAAGGTGGCGCACACGTTCATCCATCTCGACCGCGGCGTGGGCACGGGCGGCGACGGCGGCACGGTGACCATGACCGCGCCGGGCATCAGTTGGGCGATCGATCGCACCAATCCGGCCAGCCCCCGGGTCGTCCAGACCGGCGGACCGAACATCTACAATCCGGCGAGCTACACGAACCCGGTGCAGCATACCAACCGTGATCAGATTGAGCAGACATGGGCGTTCACCAGCGAGATCAACGCCTCGTTCCGGCCCCGTCTGCAGCAGCCGCTTACGTTCAAGGGCGGCCTCTTCTTCGAGCGCCGGATCAACAACCGCACGATGCGGGGCGACAAACAGTGGACGCGGGTAGCCGGTGCTCCGCCGTTGCCGTACGAGCCATATTTCGTGACGCTGTTCGACGAATACAACGGCGGGCGCATGCCCGCGATCAACCCGCGTGCGACTGCCGCGGAACTGTCAAATCCGGCACGGTGGACGGAGGATCGTTACTATCACGAGATGCAGAAGCTCAGCCAGACGAAGTATGCGACCGAGGATGTCTACGCCGGCTACGTAATGGCTCGTGGCAAGGTCGGCCCGCTCGGGGTGCTGGGGGGCGTCCGGACCGAGTACACCGAGGTGGAGGGCGAGGGTAACGTCCGCCGCCGGCCGGCCACAGCCGCGCAGATTCCGGACCCCGCCGAGCGTGCGCGCTACGATTGGGGCGTCCATATCACGGATCGCGGCAGCTACACGCGATCGTTTCCGAGCGTTCACTTCACCTACGACCTCCTGCCGGACCTCAAGGCGCGGGCGAGTTGGTCGACAAGCTTCAGTCGGCCGCCGTTCAACAACCTGGTGCCGACCGCGACCATCAACGAAGCCGCGCAGACCGTGACCGAGGCGAACCCCGGGCTGGGCCCGCAGTATTCGAAAAATCTGGACCTAAGCCTGGAGTATTTTTTCCGGCCGGCCGGCTTCCTCACCGTGGGTTATTTCGAGAAAACCATTGAGGACTATATCCTCATCACCGAGGTCGGCACGGTCGCGAGCGGAGCGAACAACGGGTACGCGGGCGACTACGCCGGCTACCGCGTGCTGAGCCGCACCAACGCCGGCGAGGCGAACGTAAAGGGCTGGGAGCTCAGCTACCGCCAACAGTTCGTGTTGCTTCCCGGCGCGCTCAAAGGCTTCGAGCTGGCCGCGAATTTCACCTACCTGACGACGCAGGGCGACTTCGGCGGGACCGATGTGCGGAAGAACAACGAGGTGCCCAACTTCATCCCGAAGGTGGGCAACGTCAGCCTCGCCTACAACTACGGGCTGGTCGGCACGCGCGTGACCTACAACTATACCAGCGACTACCTACGCACCTTCAATGCCGCCCCGGCTCTCCGCCTCTACCAGAGGCAATTGGAGACGGTGATGCTGGGCGTATCCTATCGCTGGAGGCCCGGCGTCACGTTCTCCATGGACATGTCCAATGTCCTCGCCGCGCGACGCAAGGCCTACCGGTTCACGTCATCGCGCATTGCAGAGGTCAACCTGCCGAACCAGGCGATCAGCTTCGGAATAAACGGGAGTTTCTGAAGAGGTGGGACAAGAGGCCGGTTGGATTGATTTTGCAGCCGGTTCTCAACCGGTATCGCATTGTGTCTGCAAAGGGAATGCTCGCCACCGACGACTACAGCCTCACGGCTGAAGAAGATTCAGCACTACCCCGCCCCAGCCCGGAATTCGTTCGCGGGTGTAAATGAGAGCATCCGGAGGGGGGGTTAATGTTTAATGCTGCGCCATGCCAAGAGCTCTCCTGCGGAAGAAGTGGGCGACACATTAAACATTGCTGACCCTTTTTACCTGCGCTGACGCTTTTTACCTACTCCTAAAAACGCTTGCCCCTTGACCCCTGGAAATCCGGAGGTCATCTCTCAACCCCACCCCAGAGCAGCTTGCCCCCAAACGGCAAGCAGAGCCTCGATTCGCGCCCGAAATCCCCCTTTCTGCCGCAGCCGTTCCCCGCCCCAAGTCCCTAGCATTATTCGAACCCGCCACCCTCTCAAAATCGGTTCATTTGCCACCAACTACCCCCCCATCCCGCCATGCCCCTCCCCTTAAACCCCTCCCCCCCGCAAATCCAGTTTCCTAGCAATATCCCCAAACCGTCATGACCCCACTCCAATCCCGCCGGCGCCGCCGGTATCCGGACGGCGCAACCGTCCGCGGCCTTCTGCGCACGCTCCCGCTCGCGCTCGGACTTGCGACTGTCCTCCCGTTCCTCGTGCCGCCGGAGCTGTCGGCCGCCGCGGCGCCGGGCGGCGGAGCGGCGGCGCAGTCGGGCGCCGTGTCCGGACGCGTGTTCAACCCCGCCACCGGCGAGTACGTGCGCAACGCGGAAGTGCGGGTGCATGGCACGTCGATCCTGGTGTTTTCCGAGGACGACGGCACCTATCGCATCTTCAATGCGCCGGTGGGCGCGATCACGCTCAGCCTCACGTATGCGGGCCACCCGACCGTGACCGTCCCGGTGACGACCACGGCGGGTCAGGTGGTGACGCGCGACTTCGAGATGACGGCGGCCGGCCGCGCCGCCGGCGATATCGTGCAGATGAGCCGGATGACCGTCGCCACCGCCGCCGAGGGCAACGCCAAGGCGATGATGGAGCAGCGGGCCGCGATGAACGTGAAGAACATCGTGGCCTCCGACGTCTTCGGCGACCTCTCGGAGGGCAATGTCGGCGAACTGCTCCAATACCTGCCCGGCGTGCAGATCGAGTACGACCAGTCGGACATGACGGGCGCGCGCATGGGCGGCATGGGCGCCAAGTACGGCGCGCTCATGGTGGACGGCGTGCGCGTCACCTCGAGCAGCGGCTCGAGCCGGCAGCCGGGTTTCACCGCCATCAATGCGCGCAGCGCGGACATGATCGAGTTGAACAAGACGGCGAGCGCGGACATGGACGCCGACGCTCCCGCGGGCTCGATCAACCTCGCCAGCAAGAGCGCATTCCAGCGCAAGGGCCGCGAGGTGGCGTGGCGGTTCTACTTCACGGGCAACTCGGAGCGGATGACGCTGCGGAAGGAGGGCGGGCCTTCGGACGGAAAGCACTATCAGGTTCACCCCAGCGGCAGCATCGAATTTTCGGATACGTTCTTCGGCAACCGCCTCGGCGTGATCGCTTCGCTCGACATCACGCACGTCAACCACCAGCGCCACCACCTGCGGCACACCTACAACACTGCGCCGACCACGGTGAACTCCGACCCGATCGTGCTCACGCAGATCCAGTTTGCCGACGGCCCCAAGTCCAACCGGGCGAACCGCGGCAACCTCGGGCTCGACTACAAGCTCACGCCCCGCCTCACGCTCTCGCTCCGGGGTCAGGTGGCGGATCGTGACATCCGCATCTACGACCGCAATTTCACGCTGATCACGGCGCGGAACAACCTCGACCCGGGTTCGTCGGCCACCGCCCAGGTGGCGAATGCCGTGGGCAACACCAACCGCCTGCAGATGGCGGGCGGCTACCAGGAGCGGACGGACCGCTCGCACTCCTACAGTCCACAGGTGGTGTACGCGGGCGAACAGCTGCGGGTCGACGCCGCGCTGGCGTACTCGACCGTCAGCAACAACTACCGGAACGCGCAGCCCGACGGCTCCGGCGTCGGCCCGCCGACGAATTTTACGGTCAGCCTCTATCCGATCAGCTGGCGGCTGCAGCGCGGCGGCCCCGACGAGACAGCCTGGCAGTTCCAGCAGCTGTCCGGTCCGGACCTGTACTCGCTGACCAGCTGGCTGCCCACTTTTCCCGCCAACAACGTCGTCCGGAACGCGGCGCTGTTTCAGCCGGTGAAGAAAAAATATTCCGGCCACCTCAACGCCAGGCTCACGCTGCCCTGGGTGCGGCCGACGTTCTTCAAGACCGGCCTTAAGATCCAGGAGGAGATCTACACCATCAAGCGCAGCTCGCACAGCTGGTCGTACGTCGGGCCGGTGGGGCCGGCGCTGGTCGGGACGCCGGTGCAATTCGATCCGCAGCTCGGCGGCAATCTCTTCACCCGGACCATCCCGTGGCCGGATCGCGGCGTGATCGGGGACCTGTTCAACACGAACCCCGCCTACTTCGTGAAGAACCCCGCGGACGCGACCAACGCGGACAACCTGTATCCAAAAAGATATGCCAAGGAGCTGATCGACGCCGCCTATCTCATGGGCAACACCCAGCTCGGCCGGCTGATCGTGCAGGGTGGGGCCCGCTACGAGGCCACCCGGACGGCGGCGCGGATCTACGAGCGCGGGCAGTTGCGCACGCGCTTCGGCGACTACGACAACATCTTCTTCAGCGGCGCCGCGAAGTACCGGTTCCAGGAAAACTTCATGGCGATCGCGGGCTACAACCAGTCAATCATGCGGCCCGACTACGGCAACCTGACCGGCGTCATGACCGTGAACGATGTGACGATGGTCGGAAACATCCCGAACCCGGACCTGAAGCCGGAGTACGGCGAGAATTACTACGCCCGCGTGGAGTATTACCTCAAGTCGGCCGGCATCCTGTCAGTCGGCGTTTTCCGGCGCTACATCACGGACCTGCACTTCCAGCGGTCGCAGATTCCGGCGGAGGAACTCGGGCTCGAGGCCGACTATCCGGGATACGTATTCACCTCCTGGGACAACGCCAGCGACTACCGGAGCCAGGGCTACGAGGTCGAGTACAGCCAGCAGCTCTCGATGCTGCCCGGCGTGTTCCGCGGGCTCGGCGTCTTCGCCAACTACACGCGCGTCCGGAACAGCAACGCGGTCCTGTCTTACGGCAATTCCCCGGCCGTCGGATCCGCTGGCTTCAGTTTCCGCTACCGTGGGTTCAACGGCAGCCTGCGCGGTTCGTGGAATGATGAGACCGTCACGTCGGCGAACGAGTTTCGTAAAGAGCGCGTCATCGTCGGCCTGAGCGCGAGCTACCGGCTGCCCTGGCGCAACATGAGCCTGTTCCTCAGCGGGACCAACATCACGAAGGAGCCAATCGCGAGCTACCGGGTCGACCGGCGCAACCATCTCGTCGCGCACGGCGAGTTCGGCTCCAACTGGACCATGGGCGTCGAGGGACGCTTCTGATCATGGCGCGCTCAAGCTCCCCGGGCCCGCACCGGCCGGCCAACGTGGCGCGAGCATCCTGCTCGCGGATGGGACCGGTCCGCGTTTCCGTTTCACGCGAGCAGGATGCTCGCGCCACTCCGGGCTCCGGAGAATCCATTCATTTATGACGACCCACATCGTTCTGCCCCGCACCCGCCGTCACTGCCTGGCGGCAGGCTTGATTGCTCTCATGCTCGGTTCCCCGCTGTTCGCCGCCCTCAAGGTCGGCTGGGCGCAGGCGGACCTCACGCCCAAGGAACCCGTGATCATCGCGGGCCAGTTCCACGCCCGGGTGTCGGAGGGCGTCATCGACCCGATCACGACCACGGTGCTCGCGCTCGAGAACGAAGGCGACCACGTGGTCCTGGTGAGCTGCGACGTCGTCAGTATTCCGGACGCGTTGCGCGACGCGGTGCGCGGCAAACTGCTGTCCGCCGTGGGCCTCGATCCGAAGAAGGTCATCCTGCACGCCACGCACTCGCACACCGCGCCGCTCTATGACGCCGCACGGATCGTGCCGGGAATGGAGTTTCGCACCATGGAGACGGGTGCGCTCATCGCCTTCACGTCGGACTTGATCGCGCAGGCTGTCGTGCGGGCCTGGGAGGGTCGCGCCCCGGGCGGCATCGCCTACGGCATGAGTCAGGCCGTGGTCGGACGGAACCGGCGCTCGGTCGACCGCAGCGGCAAGAGCACGATGTACGGCGACGTCGCGCGGCCCGACTTCAGCCACATCGAGGGCTTCGAGGACCACGACGTGAACTTCCTCGCGACCTACGACCCGCAGGGCGCGCTCACGGGTCTGGTGGTCAATGTCGCGTGTCCCGCCCAGGCCGACGAGAGCCTGTTCTCGCTCACGGCCGATTACTGGCACGACGTGCGCGTCGAACTGCGCCGCCGGCACGGCGAAAAACTCTTCGTCGCCGCGCAGTGCAGCACCGCGGGCGACATCGCACCCCATTTCGTGCGCAACAGCAGCTACGACCACAAGGCGTCGCAGCGGATGCTCACGCTCAAGAAACGTTCCGTGCGCGCCGAGATCGCCCACCGCATCGCCAATGCCGCCGACGAGGTGCTCCCGGCCATCAAGGGCACGGTCGAGCGCAGCCCGAAGCTGCTGCATCGCGTCGAGACCCTCGCGCTGCCGATGAACAAGCTCACCGAGGCCGACATCGCCGACGCCCGCAAGGAGGCCGGGTTGTGGCGCGGCCGGTACGAGACGGAGAAGAAGAAGATCGACGCGCAACCCGAGGCCACGCGGACCGGACGCTGGTATGTCGCGATCACGGGCGCGTACGGCCGCATGCGCTGGAATGAACGCGTGCTCGAGCGCTTCGACGCGCAGAAGAACGGGCCGCAGACGCAGACGATCGAATTCCACGTGCTGCGGATCGGCGACGTCGCAGTGGCGACGAATCCGTTCGAGTACTACCTCGACTACGGGATCCAGATCAAATCACGCAGCCCGGCCCCGCAGACGTTTCTCATCCAGCTCGCCGGCGCCGGCACCTACGTGCCGAGTCCGCGCTCGACCCTCGGCGGCGGCTACGGGTCGCTGCCGGCCAGCAATCCGATCGGCTCCGAGGGCGGCGGCGTACTGCGCGACCGGACCGTCGAGCTGATCCGGGAGTATTGGAAGTGAATCTGGAAAGCGCAGGAACCACTGATTGTCACTTATGAACACTGATCCAGAGCGGCTAATTCTCTTCTACGCCTTCGCCTGCAGGGTGGGCCAGGAAACCTACGTTCCACCCGCCCTTTGTCTTCATCAGTGGTCATCAGTGCGCATCAGTGGTTACCTCGTCCGAGGAATTTAGAATGAATTCGAGAGTCGTAGTACTGCTGCTGGCCCTTGTATGCACATTGCTGGCCGCTGAACCCGCGCGACCGCCGCAGGCTCCCGCGGCGCCGCTCGTGCCGCCGGCGCCGCTTTCGCCCGAGGAGTCGCGGCGGAAGATCCACCTGCCGGCGGGATACCAGGTCGAACTCGCCGCGGCGGAACCGCTGGTGCTGGACCCGGTGGCCTTTGACTGGGATGAGCGCGGCCGGCTCTGGGTCGTGGAGATGGCGGACTATCCGCTTGGCCTGGACGGCAAGGGCAAGGCGGGCGGCCGCGTGCGGATTCTCGAGGACACGAACCGCGACGGCATCTACGACCGGTCCTCGCTGTTCGCCGAGGGCCTGAGTTTCCCGACGGGCATTCTCACGTGGCGCGGCGGCTGTCTCGGGACGGCGGCGCCGGAAAATCCAGTTTCCTAGCAATAGCAGTTCCGCGCCCCCCCGTCCCCCGCATCAGCCGAGCCCGCCGCCCTCTCAAAATCGACTCATTTACGGCTAACTCATCCCCATCCCACCATGCCCCTCCCCTTAAACCCTTCCCCCCCGCAAATCCAGGTTCCTAGGAAAAATAAAACATCCCCGATGGTGGATTGCTGCGGCAGATTGCCGTGCGATTCCGTCCGCCGGATATGTATCGTATTCCTGACACTTTTGTTTTTTTCCACCGTGTCACCCGCACAAGCGACTGACCGCGCCATCCTCACCGGTGTCGTCTCCAACCAAGCGACCGGCGGCCTGCTGGAAGGGGCGATGGTCATCATCGAGGGAACGAGCATCAGCACCACCGCTGAGCGGGGTGGGCGCTTCACGCTTTCCCTGCCTGCCGGCGCGCACACGTTGGTCGTGAGCTACGCCGGGCTGGACACGGCGCGACTTCCCCTGAGCGTGCAGCCAGGACAAAAAATGACCCGCGACGTCCACCTGAACTCAGCCATCTACGTGCTCGACCCCGTGACTGTGATGGGCGTTCGGGAAGGCAACGCGTTGGCGAACCAGATGCAGAGGCAGTCCATGAACTCAAAGATCGTCGTCGCCACCGATGTTTATGGCAACCCCTCCGCCAATCCCGGCGAACTGGTGCAGCGGCTGCCGGGCGTGAACGTGGAGATAGTTGGCAGCGAAGTTCGCTCCGTATCCGTGCGCGGCCTAGCGCCAGGCTTCACGCAACTGACGGTGGACGGTGATCGAATGGCGAGCTCCACCGGCACCAGCGTCAATCGCGATGCGCAGATCGAGCATCTGAGTATGGGCAACATTGTGCTCGTAGAACTCATCAAGGCGCCGACGCCCGCGATGGATGCCAACGCCATCGGCGGTTACGTGAACCTGATCACCAAGCGCGCCTTCGATCTGCCCGGACGTCGAATTACATTGAACGCCGGAGTGCTCTGGCGGAAACGCGGATTCGACGGCAGCCCGCTACAGGATCGGCCCAATAATATCGATACGTTCTCCTTCTCATATTCCGAGGCCTTCAGCATTTTCGGGCGGAAAAATAATCTCGGGTTGACGCTCGACGTGAGTCATCAGGTATCGACGACGACGCAGGACGAGTATGGCCCGGTCACCACGCTCTCGACATCTGTGCTGAATCCGCAGTCGTCCAATCCGCTGCAGCGGGTGTTTGGTACCGGCGACTTTCTGACCGAGCAGGTCTTCCGCAACGCCGGCCTGTCGGTCGACTACAAGTTTTCGGACAACCTGCTCGGCTTCTTCAAGGTCGCTATGAACAGCAAGACGCAGAGCCAGCATTACAACCGCATCTTGATCGGGAATTCGGGCGCGACGGTAGCGGGCTTTGCGGCCGGCAGCACCTATGAGCGCTCGGTGCTTCTGCCCGCCACGGCCTCGACCGGCGAGCTGGAAATTGGCACGTTTCCGCGCAACAATCAAAATTGGCAGATGAGCGGCGGCACGGAGCTCAAGCTCTTCAACGGCGATGGGTTCCTCTCGGTCAAGGGCAACACCTCGCATTCCAATCTCAACGTGCCGGCGTGGACGCGGATGTATGCAAACGTTACCGGCATCGGTTTCGAGATCGACCGGCGCGATCAGGATCCGTGGTATCCGAAGTTCACCCAAACGGCCGGACCCTCGCTTAACGAAGCAAGGAATTACCTGCTGAAGAATTATACGCGAGTGTCCTACCAGGCACCCAACGACCTCCTTGGTTTCCGGGCGGACTACCAACACAACCTGCCTACCCGATTTCCCTCCTTCGTGAAGGTCGGCGTGAAGTATGATCACGACAAGCGCAGCCAGGCCCAGGAAAACGAACAGGCGAGCTTTGTGGGCGCCGACGGACTGCTCGCGACGAGCGACGATGCGATGGCTCCGTTCACGGTGGTCAGCTACCGGCAGGCCGGCGGCCGTTACGGTCCGTGGCCGTTTCCCGGTCCGCCGAGCTCGCGTCAGCCGGGTGACGCCCTCCAGGTGCCGGCGGGGTATTGGCGGCCGACCGCATCCAACGCTTACGCGATGTATGTCGCCTCCTTGATGCAGGACGTCAGCGTCGAGGAGAAACTCCGCTCCGCCTACGTCATGGGCAACATCAAGCTCGGAAAATTGCGGGTGCTGGGCGGGCTCCGCATGGAGGAGACGAGTCCGGAAGCCACGGCTTGGCTGCGCAACGCGACGGCGTCGTTCGGTGCCAGCAGTGTGGGCGGCGCCAGCTTCGATCCGGTGGTCGTCGCGACCAACGTGGCCCGCGCCCAGAAGTCATTTATCCGACGATACACCGCCAGCAGCAACTATCGCCATGTTTTTCCCGGCGTGCATTTCGTCTATGAGCCGCGGATCGGACTGTTAATCCGAAGCAGCTACAACCGGTCTATCACGCGCGCGCCCGCCGGGAATCTGATCCCGCAAGTCACCGAGAATCCGGATACCAATCCGCCGAGTGTAACGCTCGGCAATCCGGGGCTGCGGCCGTATACTTCGGACAATTTCGAGTTGGGAATTGAAAAATACTTCGAGCCGGTCGGCCTCGTGGGCGTCAACGTTTTCACGAAGCAAATCTCCAATTACTTCCGCTCCTTTGTCTCGGATTTGGGTGCCGACGGTATCGACGGCTCGGGGACGTACGCCAACTACCGGTTGACGCAGACGCGCAACATCGGCAGTGCGCGCATTCGGGGCGTGGAACTGCGCTACGACCAGCAGTTCAGCTTTCTCCCCGGGTTCTTTCGGGGTTTTGGCTTCACTTCCAATTTCACGTATCTGGAAACCGAGGGAGATTTTGGGACTACGGTGGCGTCCAAAAACTTGGTGAACTTCCGCCCGCGCAGCGGTGCGGCGGGCCTGTCGTATCGTGGCCACGGCCTCCAAGCGAATCTGCTGGCCAAGTGGGAAGACCGTTATTTTGGACCCTATCAGGATACCGGCACGCTTCGGATGTACCAAGAGCCCCGGACCCTCGTCGACCTCAAGCTGCAATATCGTTTCCTGCGCCGTTACGACGCCTATCTCGATGTTTATAACCTGTTCGACACGTCACCCCGCTCTGATTTGTCCGAGGATGGCCGCATCAAGTTTTTCAGGACTAAAATGGGCGTGGGCTTCAATGCGGGGCTCAAGGCTCGTTACTAACCCACATGATTACGTATTCAAAATACACCCGGCCGGTGTGGCTGAACGTGGTGATTGCGCTCGGCCTGGGCTGGTCCGTGAGCGCGGCGACCGACGTGGCGGCCGGAGGTTTTCAACCGCTCCCAGGTCAGCGCATTTACCTCAAGGGAGACAGCATCATCAAGGGCTACGGCTTCGGCAACTACACCGATCCCTCGCCGCTGAGGACGCTTCATGGAATCGCGAACATTTTACTGAAAGCGAACCAGCCGAATCCGCCGCCGATGAACGCGCTGCCGGCTGTCTGGGCCGGGCTCAATCCCGACGGCACGCCCAAGACCGTCGATACGCTCGCAGGCGAAATCAAAGTGAACCTGCGCGCCGGCGATCTGCGGCCGGGTGACTGGCTGATTTACGAGGACGCTGGCGAGCTGGACAAAATCGTGAGCCCCGCGCCGTGGCCGAACGCGAAGGACATCTACCGCCGCTATCGGCTAGGGCTGCGCGAAATGGTGCTCGAGGCCCAGGGCGCCATCGATCGCGAACACCTTCGGTTCATGACGATGTTCGACTACGCGCCCAAGGCACCGTGGTCCGCATGGGACGCGTTGCTCGATGACGGCTTGCATACCGGCAACGATGCCATCCGCGACGAAGCGGCGGCCTTGGGCGTCCAAGTAATCGACATGAACCGAATCATGGATCGTGCGCAGGAGTATGTGGCGGCAGGCGGCTGGGGGCGCGTCGTCGGTCCCGATGGCATTCACCCCAATATTTACGGTAACTTCGTGATGGCGCTCGCGATTTTGGAGAGCCTCGGTGCCGACATCGCCCACTGGAAACTCGACGCTCTCTTTCCTCATTTTCGCCATCCCGGAGCTGGCGGGGATGTTCCCACCGTCTGGGGTTTCACGAAAGATCCCGCGGACGCGGAGCGCATCAAAATCCTCGACGACCTGCGCGGCATCGTCGTGCGGGAAACTCAAGACCGGCGCGAAACAACGGCGCCGCCGGTGACCCGGGACCCAACTGCCGCCGGTGCGTTTTATCCGACGGCGCACACGTTTCGCCGGATGCTGCGGCACGGACGGGTCCTCGATCATCCTGCGATCCAGCCGGTCGGCACCGACAAACCTGCGAGCTACGAAATCGGCAAGCTCTTCCAACTCGATGCCGACACTGCCCTGCTGGTCGCTGCTCTGCGCGAGCAAGGCGGACACGACTTTGAAATCGGCAATGATGGATTTATCTTTAGCAGCCTCTCGGAAATTGTCCCGGCGCGGGCCATTCCGATCAATCGGCTCGATGCCAGCTACACGACGCGCTCCGGCCAGAAAGCCGTGCTCGCGAAATACCCAGTCAACGGAGCCATTGTGCCGTTGGGCGCAAAGCTGGAAAATGGCACGCCACATCCCGCCGCCGGATCGGGTTTTCTCTGTTCCACCGCGTTATCATTCACGCCAGATCGGGCCGAGATCACTCCGCAGCCCGATCAGTTCGTCGAGTTCTACCAGGTGCGCTGGGACGGCAAAGCGCTGAGCGTCCAGAAGGACCAACTGCCCGAGGCCTATGCCGCGCGACTGATCAATGTTGGCTTCAACTGCCTGCCGGTGGGAGCGGGATTTCTCTGTCCGGTCGTTTCCGATGAAGGAATCGAGGTGCTGCGGTTCGGCTATCGAGATGGCCGGTGGCGGCCGCTGGAATCAGGCGGGAATTTCGCGATAATCAAGAAATCGTCCAAACTTACCCTTGAACAAACAGGCAAAACGGCCGCGACCGCGAAAAAATACGCGACCTTCCGCGGTGAGATTGAGCCTTCACTGGCGCGGGTGGCCGGCGGCTTTGTGGTCTACACGCGCGGACCCGATTCACGCGGCCGCGTCTATCGCTCAGCGGACGGCCTGCACTTTTATCTGCAGTTCGATCAGTGGAATCACACGGTGCCGCAGTCCCTGAACCAAGGTTTGGATGGCAGCATTTATCTGGCGACGAATCGCGGGCCCGGCTGGCTGCGCAATCCGCTCGTCGTGTTTGCGCTGCGCGGGCAGAGTTTTGTGGATCCACTCGTCGTGCATGACGAAAAACAGATCGGCGACGACAAGGGCACTGAGGTGCCTTTCTGCGATCACGCCATGGGCGCAAACATTTTCCTCGGCGGCCGCTGGCGGCATTTACTCACCTACCGCGTCTGCGATCTGCGAGAGACGAACGGTCAGGGTGCACCGCCCACGCCGCACACCGGACTCTACCTCGCGGAGTTCGAGTATTCGACCGCGACGCACCTGCCCTTCCGCTTCTAAACCTCCTCCGCGCTTCTTCTCCATGTCATCACCTCGCGATTGGACACGGCGCAACTTTCTCCAAGCCTCGCTGGCGGCCGGCACGGTGCCGTTACTGCGCACCGCGCTGCACGCCGCCGAGCCAGTTGCCGCCGCCACGGCGAAACCACCTGCCGAGAAACGGTTTCTCTTCGTCGATTGGTTTCACGTGAAGAAAGGCGAACTACAGCCGATGCTCGATCCGGCCCGCATTTCCCCCGAGGGCAAAAAGCAGTTGGACAATCTGTCGCGGGATTTCGGAAAAACTTTCGACCAGCGCGCTCACGGCTTTCGCCCCAATGATGTGCCGTCGGGCATTCGCATCACGCCTGAAATCGCGGATAAATCTCAACCCTGGCTGCTCGCGGATCGCCCTTGGGAGCGGAGCATTTCCGCCGCGACCGTGTTGTTCGACGAAGGCCGCTACCGTTGCTGGTATGCCGCGAAGCTTCCTCTCGAGAAAACCGAGCTGACCGTCGAAGACGGTCGTACGATGGAACTTAAAGGCTCGGCGCTCGCTTATGCCGAGAGCCCGGACGGGGTGAACTGGACCAAGCCGTCGCTCGCCCTCCAATCGTATCAAGGCTCGACCGAAAATAATTTGGTGACACCCTTTCACAACGGCGGCGCTGTCTTCCGCGATGACCACGGTCCCGCCGAACAGCGCTACAAACTCTTCCATTTCGCCGAGCTGCCTGCCGCGGAGATTCCGGCGGGTGCTTCCTCGCAGAAACGTTACGGGCTTTACGGTGTTACCTCGCCCGACGGCTATCGATGGACCAAGCACGAGCAGCCGCTGATTCGCTATTTCAGCGACACGTTCAACATCGCAGCCTGGGATCCGGTGTTGCGCAAATATGTCGGTTACTTTCGCCACCATTTGAGTGGTCGGACGATTTCCCGTGCGGAAACGGACGATTTTTGGAAATGGCCTGAACCGCAGCCGCTGCTCTACGGCGGCCCCCTCGACGCACCCGCTGACGATTATTACACGAACGGCTACACGGCCTATCCCGGCGAACCTTCGCTTCGTCTCCTGTTCCCAGCCATCTATCATCGCGACAGCGATGCCGTGGATGTGCGCCTCGCCGTCAGTCGCGATGGGCGCGCGTATTCGTGGGTGTCCTACCAGCCAATCATTCCACTCGGCCGTCCTGGCGCGTGGGATGGCGGCTCGATCTACTCTCAGCCGACGCTGGTGCGCCTCCCCGACCGACGGCTCGCGTTGTCTTACAACGCTTACAATACCACGCACAACGAAACGTGGTTTCAAAATCTCTACGGCGACTACGGCACCAAGGCGGGCGTCGGCTGGGCAACCTGGCAGGAAGACCGCCTCGCGGGAATCCAGGCGGATCACCTGGGTCAGTTCACGATGAACTCCTCACGGTTCGACGGCCGCGAAATCCAGATCAACGCGCGCACGACCCAGGCCGGGAGTGTCGAGGTCGAACTGCGTGAGCGCGGCAAGCCCGTGGAAGGTTTCACCTTTGTCGAGGCGGTGCCATTCAGCGGCGACAGCACGCGTGTGACCTGTCGGTGGAACGGCAAAGACGATCTGAGCAGCCTGCGCGGAAAGAATCTCGAGATCGCATTTCGCCTCCGCAGCGCGAAGTTGTTTGCCTGTCGCTTTGCGTAAGCCGCATCCAAGCAATTGAAGGCGAAACCACTGAAAAAGCCGGCAACTCAGAGCCTGGGAGCGGACAATCCAAAGTTAACATGGGGTGGTCAGGCGAGCGCCGAGGTGCTAGCTGACCACCGCTATGATTGCTCCTAAGAAACAGCATTCGTAAAACGCTCCTGAGCAACATGCATGTGGTTTCTTTCTGTCACGGCCAGAATCGGATTTTGGCCGTGACAGAAGAAAACAGCGTGCGCGAAGCCGCGATAGGGCCGCAGATCGTGCATGCCGGTGAGCGGTTCTTTCCGCGAGGCAGGCGATCCATCGTCCTTACACGGGTGTTTTTCATAAGCCCGTCTAGCAGTCTGATGCCGAAGGCTGTCGGGGGGCATTGGTGGCGCGTCCGCGCAAGCGGTTCCGACCCCGGTTAGGAGTTTACCGCAATTTTAAAAACGCTGGCTCCTTGACCCCGAGCGATCCGGAGGCCTGCATCCGTTCATCCCCACTCCGCGATGATTGCCCCCCAACGGCAAGCCGCACCTCGATTCGCACCCGCCATCCCCCTTTCCGCCGCCGCCGTTCCCCGCCCCAAGTCCCCAGCATCATCCGAGCCCGCCGCCCTCTCAAAATCGACTCATTGTGGCTATCTCATCCCCATCCCACCATGCCCCTCCCCTTAAACCCCTCCCCCCCGCAAATCCAGTTTCCTAGCAGCTAATCCAGCGATTCCGCCACGTGGGCTCCTCGCGCGACTTCCTGTCACGATTTCCCAAAGGAAAGCCCGTAGAAAACCTACCCCGCACGATGAAAAGACTGAATCCCGTTGCCCTACTGTCCGGCTGGGTTGCGCTGGCCCTGGCGCCTGTGCATGCCGCCGAAACTGCCGGTGCTCCCGCCCGATCGGCCACGGGGACGATCGAAGGCCGGGTGTTCAACCCGTCAACCGGAGAATATGTCCACTACGCCGAGATGCGCGTGCAGGGTACCGGCATCCTCGAGACCACCGCCGCCGACGGCCGTTATCGCATCGCCAACGTTTCCCCCGGAGCGGTCACCGTCACGGTCAGCCACAGTGGATTCAAGACCGCGACGGCCAGCGTGACCGTGGCCCAGGGTGGCACGGTGACGAAGGATTTTGACCTTCAATGGGCCGCCGAAACCGGAGCCGGGGAAGTCATCAGCCTCGGCAAGTTCACGGTGACGGGCGAAAAAGAGGGTACGGCCAAGGCGATGATGGAGCAGCGAAATTCGCTGAACATCAAAAACGTCGTCGCGTCGGACACCTTCAGCATCATGACGGAGGGCAATATCGGCGAGGTGCTGCAGTACCTGCCGGGCCTCCAGCTCAGGTACACGGATGGCGAGCCGGCCAATCCCATGATGCGGGGCATGGCGGCAAAATATGGCGCGCTCCAGGTCGATGGCGTGCGCATGACCGGTGGCGGAACGCGCGCGTCCGAGCTGACCTCCTATTCGGCCTCCGCGACCGACACGATCGAATACACCAAGACCAACAGCGCCGACATGGACGCCGATGCACCGGCGGGTACAATCAACATGAAGAGCAAGAGCGCGTTTCAGCGGAAAGGCCGGTATTTCGGCTGGCAGCTCTATACAATCATCAGCACCGCCGACGCCGCGCTGGGCAAATCACCGGGACCGGAGGACAAGAAGAACTACAAGACCCTGCCGTCGGTGGCCCTGGATTTTTCCGACGTGTACCTCGGCGGAAAGCTCGGCCTGGTGCTGAACCTGAGCGAGAACAACTCCATCCTCACGTCGGGTTTCCTGAACCCCACCTACGACACGGTGCCGACCGCGTACAACCCGGCACCCATGGTGATCACGTCGGTGATTTTCGGCATCAACCCCAAGCTGGTCAAACGGCGCGGCGGCGGCTTGAACATGGAGTACAACGTCACGCCCGAGCTCACGTTCGCGCTGCGCGGCCAGATCGGCTGGGAGGACTGGCGGCAACCGCAGCGCGCGGTTTCGCTCAGTGCCACCCGCGCGAGCCAGGCGCCCAATGCGACCGTGACGGCGATGATCGCCAACCCCACCGCGACCAATGCGACGCGTTTCGGTATCCAAGGTTCGCATACCAACCGCACGCGGTTGACCTACACCTTTGCCCCGCAGGTCGCGTACACCAAGGGCCCACTGAACGTCGAAGGTTCCATCGCCTACACCTATCTCAATTCGTACACGCGCAATGGGCGCATGGATGGGGACGATCCCTTCTTCCAGGCGAACTATCAGTTGTTCAACGTGGGCTTCACCGCGACGCGGGCGTACGCGGGCGACACGAATTTCAGTTTCCGGCAGACGTCGGGTCCGGACGTGTACACGCTCGCCAACTGGCGGAGCACGAGTCTCACGAACAACCTGGTGCGGACCGAGAGCGAGCCGACGTCGAAGGCGCTCATCGGCCAAATCAACGCGAAGTACACGACGGGCTGGACGCTTCCGACCACATTGAAAGTGGGCGGCAAGTCGCAGGCCGGCACCTTCAAGAACATCGGTCGGAGCAGCTCCTGGACGTATGTCGGTCCGCAGAACAACCGGCTGACGGCGGAAATTCCGGTCTCGGTCGCCTTCCAGGGGCTCGAGCCGCTCGATGCCGGCAACATTTTCGATCGGTTTTTCCAGTTTCCGGATCGCACGGCCCTGGGTCGCATCCAGAAAACGAATCCCGAGCAATTCATTCCGAACCCGGCGAACGCCACGAGCGCGGCCAATCTGTTTCCGTACCGACTGGCGCGCGAATACATCGATGCGGCCTATGTCATGGCCACCACCCAGATTGGTCGCCTGACGATCCAGGAGGGAGTCCGCTATGAGGCGACCAAGACGCAGGGCAGGGTCTACGAGCGAAACGTGCCGAGGACCCGCACCGGAACGTACAACAATGTTTTCTTCAGCGCGTCGGGGCGCTATCGCTTCGAGGAGAACCTGATGTTGATCGCGGGATTCAGCCAGTCGATCCAGCGCGCCGCCCTGAGCACGCTGGCCGCGGTGGCGACGGTCAACGACGCGACCATGACCGGCACGATTCCCAACTTGGAGCTCAAGCCCGAACGCGGGGACAACTATTCGATTCGGGTGGAGAAATATTTCGAGCCGGGCGGCGTGATTTCGGCGGGTGTGTTCATGTTTCGCATGAAGGATTATCACGCGCAGCTCTCGGCTGTCCCCGCGGAGGAAATCGGAATGGGCGCCGAATATCCGCACTACCTGTTCACCACGCAGGACAACGTCGGCAGCTTCAGCACGAAGGGCCTGGAGCTGGAGTATCGCCAGCAGCTATCGATGTTGCCGGGGGTGTTTAAGGGCCTCGGCGTATTCCTGAACTGGACGCAGGTGCAAAGCTCCGATCCCGAGCTGGACTACGCGGGGGCGCCAAAATTCGCCTCCGGCGGCATCTCGTTCCGTTACCGCCGGCTCAACGCCTCGGTCAGCGGCACGTGGGCCGGGGAGCACAACCAGAATCCGACGGTCAATCGCTACAAGGACCGCACGATCACGTCCACCAACTGGAGCTATCAACTGACGGGGAGGACGTCGCTCTTCGTCACCGGCCGGAACATCCTGAACAATCCCCAATACAAGACGCTGCGGGCGTTCCCCGGCGTGCACAACCAGACGTTGATCCAGGGCTCGGTCTGGAGCTTCGGGGTGAAAGGGAGTTTTTGAGCTGCAGCTCCGAAACGCCGCCGCGATTTTGGGTCGCCCGCCTCGGGAGAGGCGGGACGGAATGGTGTATACGATGGATGCGTCCCTGCTCTCCCGAGCAGGGCTACGAAAACCGATCGGATCGCGAAACTCGGGTATGAAGCTACTCCTTGCGTGCCTGATGCTGCTCGTGGCTGGCCAGACCAGCGGCGCGGAACTCTTCCACGCCCAGGGCGAGATGGCCGGGGAGCCCGGCGTCGACTCCGTGCTCCTGCAATCGCGCCTCACGGCCGCCGATCGGCCCAACGAACAACGCGGAATCACCGGCGCACCGGGCGTGGCGCGGTTCGTCCTCGATCGCGGGACAGCCGATACGACGATCACCACGCCCTGGGCCAGGGCGGAGAGCGCGAACGACTTTATCGTTCGCCAACTCGTCCGCGGATTGAACTCGGATATACGCTACCGCTACCGGCTCGAGTTTGGCGCCAACGAGACGCAGACGCAGATGGGGCCGGCGCGCTGGTTTCGTACGCTGCCGGGCGCCCGCTCCAATTCGCGCCTGTCGTTTCTGATGTTCAACTGCATGGGCTGGGGCCAGTACATGGACGGGTACGGGAATCGTCAGCCTTACGACGGGCCCGACAAGATGCTGGGTTATCCCACCCTGGTGAAGATGCAGGCGTATGCTGACAGCCACTTTTTCATCTGTGCGGGCGATTGCGTCTACTACGATACACCCAAGCAGGCGATCGCCCGGAAGCTGCCGGAACTGCGGATCAAGTGGCAGCAGCAGTTTGCGATGCCGCGGTTGGTGCAGTTCGTCGGTTCGATGGGATCGTTCTGGATGAAGGACGATCATGATTTTCGCTACGACGATGGCGACCGCTCGGGCACCACGGAGCCGTTGCCCGAGCTGGGCATCCGCGTGTTCAAGGAGCAAATGCCGGTGGTCCCGCGCGAGGATTTCGACCGCGTCACCTACCGGACGGCGCGGATGGCGAAGCACGTGCAACTCTGGTTCCTCGAGGGGCGCGACTACCGGAGCCCGAATGAAATGCCGGACGGCCCCGACAAAACGATGTGGGGCGTCGAGCAGCGCACCTGGCTGCAGCGGACGCTGCGCGAAAGCGACGCCACGTGGAAACTCATCGTCACGCCCACGCCCATGGTCGGGCCGGACATGGACAAGAAACGCGACAATCACACCAACAGCCGCGGCTTCCGTCATGAAGGCACGCAGTTCTTCGCCTGGCTCCAGCAAACCGGCGTGCGGAACGTCGTGCTCCTGACGGGCGACCGGCACTGGCAGTACCACTCGATCCATCCGACTGGCGTGCCTGAATTCGCCTGCGGTTCGCTGAGCCGCGAGAATGCAGTCGGCGATCCGCCCGGACCCGGGACCGAAGGTTCCACCGATCCGCAACGGCAGGTTGATCAGAAATTCGTCTCGTCGAAACAGGACGGTGGATTCCTGCGCGTCGTGGTGGACGAGAAAGCGTCGCTCGGCATCGAGCTCATCAACCAGGAAGGAATTATCCTTTATTCCAATGAATCGACACCGCGGCTGTAAAATGGAGCGGCGCTTTCCAAGCGCCGAATTCAATGATGACGGCGGTTGGAAACCGCCGCTCCCCTAAAATGCCGTCCAAAAATATCCGCAAGTGGCTGGCCCTGATTGCCGCGACCTCCGCCTTGATCGGTGCGGAGGACGAAGCGACCCTGATCAAGAAAAACTACAATCCCGCGCCCGCGCCCCTGCCGCCGAACGAGGCGGCGAAGACGATGGTCGTCCCACCGGGATTTCAAGTGACGTTGTTCGCCGGCGAGCCGGAGGTGCGCCAGCCCGTTGCTTTGTCGCATGACGATCGCGGACGGCTCTGGGTCGCCGAGGCGTACCAGTATCCCGTTCACCGCACCGCGCCGAGCCGGGATCGAATTGTCATCCTCGAAGACACCGACGGGGACGGCCGCCACGACCGCCGCACGGTGTTTTACGAAGGCCTCAACTACGTGAGCGGACTCGAGGTGGGATTTGGCGGTGCGTGGGTGATGTCGCCGCCGTTCTTTTACTTCATTCCTGATCGCAACCGCGATGATCGGCCAGATGGCGCCCCCGTGGTGATGCTCGACGGATTTGGCACCCACGCCAACCCGCACAACATGGCCAACAACCTGGCGTGGGGTCCGGATGGCTGGCTCTACGGAACGCACGGCCGCACCAACTGGTCGCTTCCGGGCAAGCCCGGCACGCCGAAGGAGTCCCGCCCGGTCTTCGACGGCGGTGTCTGGCGCTATCACCCGGTGCGGCACGTTTGGGAAGCGTACACTGACGGCACCACGAATCCCTGGGGCATCGATTGGAACGATCACGGCCACGGCTTCATGTTCACGAGCGTGGACCCGCACCTTTATCATGTGATTCAGGGCGCGCATCACGACCCGTGGCGCAATCGGGACTCCAGCCGGTACGCCTATCAGCGCATCCCCACGATTGCGGACCACCTTCATTTCACTGGGACGCAGCGCGTCCAGGACGGGCTGGGCACGAAGGCGGAGGACGAGGCCGGCGGCGGCCACTCCCACGCCGGCACGATGGTTTACCTCGGGGCGAACTGGCCGGATGCGTACCGCAATGACGTCTTCGCGAACAACATTCACGGACACCGCATCAACCACGATGCCCCCGCCCGCGCCGGTTCTGGTTACACCGCCTCCCATCGCCCCACGCTGATGCGCGCGCAGGATCCGTGGTACATGGGCGTGGTGCTTCGCTACGGTCCCGACGGCGCGGTGTATGCGGCCGACTGGTCCGACACCGAGAGTTGTCACAGCTACAAAAATACCCGGCGCGAGACCGGGAGGATCTACCGGATCAGCTACGGCAATCCGCAGTGGGACCGAATCGACCTCGCGACCCTCAGCGATCGGGATCTGGTCCGCCGTCAATTGGATCGCAACGACTGGCACGTGCGCCACGCCCGCCGGCTGCTCCAGGAGCGCGCGGCCGCCGGCGGTGACATGACGGCGGTCCACGGCGAACTGCATCGCATCCTGGCGGAAAATCCCGATGTCACCCGGCAGTTGCGCGCGTTGTGGACCTTGCACGCGACGGGTGGGCTCGACGACCCGTCGCTGCGTCGGTTGCTCGAACATGCGGATGAGAACGTGCGCGGCTGGGCCATCCAGCTCCTGTGTGAGAACCGCGCTCCTTCGGCCGCGGCGGTGGAGCGGTTTGCCCGCATGGCGGTGGACGACCGCTCGCCGCTGGTCCGGCTTTACCTCGCATCCGCGCTGCAGCGACTGGAGCCCGCCCGGCGCTGGGCGATTGCCGCCGGCCTGTTGGCCCACGGTGAGGACGCCGGCGACCAGAATTTGCCGCTGATGGTCTGGTATGGAATCGAGTCGTTGGTTGAAACCGACCTGGAGCGATTTGCCGGGCTGGCGAATGCGGCGAAGCTATCGCTCGTTCGGCGGCACATCGCCCGCCGGGCCAGCGAGCCGGAAGTCCGGCGCAGCGGATTGCCCGTGTTGGTGAAGCAGCTTGGACAGGCCCCGGATGGGGTGATTCGAGCAGACTTGCTGGCGGGAATGCTCGAGGGCCTCAAAGGCGTTCGCAGCGTGCCGATGCCCGACGGGTGGGCGGCGCTCTCGGAGATTCTGCGCTCCAATTCCAACCCGAAGGTGTCCAGCCGGGCGCTCGAGCTTTCGCTGGTCTTCGACGATCCGGCGGCATTGCGCGAGCTCAACCGCCAGGCGGGCGATGTCGCGACGCCGGTGGATGTCCGCATCCGGGCGATCGATGCCCTGGTAGCCCGGCGGGCCAAGGACCTCGCGCCCCTCTTGCTCAAGCTCACCGCCGATCCCGTGACCCGCCGCAACGCCGTGCGGGCCCTGGCGGAATATGACCACCCCGACACGCCGGCCACGCTGCTGGCCGCGTATCCGAAATTCGACGCCGCCGCGCGGCAGGATCTGATTCAGACGCTGGCGTCCCGTCCGGCCTGGGCCACGCGGTTGCTCGATGCGGTGGCGTCGAACGCGGTGCCGCGCGCCGAACTCACGGCCTACTCCGCGCGGCAGATGGATCAGCTCGGTGACGCCGCGCTGAGCGTCCGGTTGAAATCCCTGTGGGGCGAGCTCCGCTCGACCAGCGCGGAAAAGACCGAACAGATCGAGCGCTGGCGCAAGACGCTCACCCCGGCCGTGCTCGCCACCGCCGATCGCGCGGCCGGGCGAATCGTTTTTCAGCGGCTCTGTGCGGCCTGTCACCGCCTGTTCGACGAGGGCGGGACGATTGGACCCGACCTGAACGGCTCACAGCGCGGGAATGTCGGTTACCTGCTCGAGAACATCATCGATCCTAGCGCGGGCGTGCCGCGCGATTTCCAGGTGAATACCATTCGCACGACCAGCGGTCGCGTCGTGAGCGGCTTCGTCGTCGCGGAGAATCCGACCGCCCTGACCGTGGCGCTGCTGAACGAACGGGTCACCATCCCGAGGGCGGAAATCCAGGACCGGCAGCAGTCGACCCAGTCCATGATGCCGGAAGGCCTGCTGCAGGACCTGAAGGCGGCTGAAATCCGGGATTTAATCGCCTACCTCGGGAGCGCGGCGCAGGTGGGGAAGTAGTAGGCGCTCGCACCCCGACGCCGACTTCAGTAAACATCCCCGGGGCATTAAACCCATTCACACGCCATGCTCCCGCCACATTGGCCAACTCTGGTAGCTGCGAGCGTGAGCGAGTGGTTTTCCGTCCACTCGCTCAAGCTCACAGCTACACCAACCAAGCCGAAGCTCGCCCGCCGCGGCAGGCAAGCTTCAGGGTATCGGACCCACCGCAAATGAACAAGATGCCCCCTTATCTTCTACTGCTCGCTTGCGCTTCATCCGCCGTGGCCCAGGCGAATCGCGCGCCCAACATCCTCTTCATCGTCAGCGACGATCAACGACCGGACACCGTCCACGCGCTGGGCAACACCTATATCGACACGCCCCACCTGGATCGCCTCGTCACCCGCGGATCCACGTTCACCCGGGCGATTGCCGCGAATCCGGTCTGCATTTCGAGCCGCTCGGAAATTCTCACTGGCGCCACCGGATTCCGCAACGGCGCTTCGCCGTTTGGCGCGGTGATGAAACCGGAAATGGCCTTCCTGGGCGATGTGCTGCGCAAGGCCGGCTATATCACTTGGTACTCGGGAAAATGGATGAACGATGGCAGCCCGAAGACCCGCGGGTATGACGAAACGTCCGCGCTCTATGTGTCGGGCGAAACCGGCCGCACGATCAAGGCCACGTACCCGAAAGCCTACAACGGAGTCGAAGTCACCGGGTACGGGGACTGGGTGTTCAAGTCTAACAACGGCAAGACGGAATCGGAAAAGGGCATCGGCCTCACTCCGATCACCGATCGCCACATTGCCGACGGCGCCATCGCGCTCATTCAGCGCCGGCCGGACCGACCTTTTTTCCTGCACGTCAACTTCACGGCGCCCCACGACCCGCGTCACTTCCCGCCGGGCTACGAGAAGAAATATGATCCGGCGGCCATTCCGCTCCCGCCCAATTTTCTGACCGAGCATCCTTTCGACCACGGCAACGCCGGCCAGCGGGACGAGAAGCTGCTCCCGGTGCCGCGGAACCCGGACGAGGTGAAGGCGGAAATCGCCGCGTATTACGCGCTGATTTCCCACATGGACGAACAAATCGGCCGCATCGTCGAGGCACTGCGCGCAACGGGCCAGGAGCAGAACACGATCATTATCTTCACCAGCGACCAGGGGCTGGCCATCGGCAGCCACGGGCTCCTCGGCAAGCAGAACATGTACGAGCACACCATCGGCGTTCCGTTGATCCTGGCGGGCCCGGGTATTCCGCAGAACCGTCGATTCGCCGCGCAGACCTACCTGCGGGATATGTTTCCAACGCTCTGCGACATGGTGGGCGCGCCGATTCCGAAATCCGTGGAAGGTCGAAGCCTGGTCCCCGTGTTGAAGGGTTCGGTGAAGGAGATTTATCCGGAGGTTTACGCATACTGGCATATTTCGTCAGGCCGGTCCGCCAAGATGGCCGCCGAGACGGGAAGTCCCGTGGAGCTGCCGATTGAGCGCATGGTCCGGACCGATCGCTGGAAGCTCATCCACTATTCGCACCTTCAGCGCTACCAGTTGTTCGACCTCGTCAACGATCCCCACGAATTGAAGGACCTTTCGGCCGTATCCGAACATCAGGGCATCAAGGCGGACTTGCAGCGAAAGCTCCGCGACTGGTTCGCGCCGCGCATCGCGCCGTACAACCAGGCGGCGGGTCGCGCAAAATTGTGAGGGGAAACCACCGCCCGACGACGATCAATCTTCACCCAGAGCCCCAAGTTCCATGAACCTGAGCATCCTCGGCGTGAAGAATCCCGGCATCGCCTTCCGCGTCGCGCGAGAACTACAGCGCGCCCACTAAAACTCTTTCGGCTCACTTGACCTGCGCTGTGCCGAAGGCCGTGGGGGGCATGGGTGGCAAGTCCGCGCAAGCGGTTCCGACCCCGGTTAGGAGTTTACCGCCACTCTAAAAACGCTGGCTCCTTGACTCCGAGCAATCCGGAGTTCAGCACCTGTTCTTCCCCACCCCGCGATGATTGCCCCCCAACGGCAAGCAGAGCCTCGATTCCCGCCCGCAATCCCCCTTTCCGTCGCCGCCGCCGTTCCCCACCCCAAGTCCCCCGCATCAGCCGTCCCCGCCGCCCTCTCAAAATCGACTGATTGTGGCTAACCCATCCCAATCCCACGTTGCGCCTCCCGGATCCGCCCCCCCTGAAATCCACTTTCCTATCAGCCCCCGCCCCAGAATCGGATTCTGGCCGTGACAGAAAGAAACCACCCGTACGCACCGCAGGAACGTTTTACGAATGCTGTTTCTTAGGAGTGGATCCGATCCCCCTGAAAATCCAGTTTCCTATCAGCCCCCGCCCCAGAATCGGATTTTGGCCGTGACGGAAAGAAACAGGGTCAACATTTCACCCCAACGCTTAACAAATGTAGTTTCTTAGGAGTCACCTGGCCCAGTTTTCGGGACCCGCTCAAACGCCCCCGTAAAATCCTCCAAGACGCCTCCCCCGCCGAACGTTTCCATCAGCTCCTTATATCAAACCCCAATTCGAATTGATCCTTGAATGCACCGGGTCAATGAATTCTGAGACTACATCCTCGGCTTCATTTTCTATAAATATTTCTACGGACGGAAACACGTCTGCGCCGAAGACCGCGCCCAAGGCCGCCGACGATCGCCCGCCCGGCGCGAGCAGTGGCTCCGCCGGCTCGACCGATTCTCAACCCGCTAAAAAAACTGAAACCATGAACCTTATCAGGAACCCCATTACCGTGCTGGCCGTCTGGCTGGCCCTCGTATTCTCTCTCGCCCAAGCCCAGCCCGGCGGGACCGGCATCATCACCGGCAGGATTTTGAACGAGGGGACCGGCCAGTATCTCCGCAATGCGACGGTGACGGTCGTGGGCACCAACATCTCGACGGTGGCGGAATCGGGAGGCGCCTACACCCTGAGCGGCGTGCCCGCGGGGCAGGCGCGCGTGGCGGTTTCGTTTGTCGGGTTGGATCCCGCCGAGACCGTCGTGACGGTGACGCCGGGGCAGACGGTGGTCCAAGACTTCACGATGAGTAACAAAGCCAATGCCGCCATCGTGAAGCTCGATGCGTATCATGTCGCCACCGAGCGCGAAGGAAACTTTAAGGCGATGCAGGAACAAAAGTCCGCGCTCGAAATCAAGAGTATCGTCTCGTCCGACGCTTTCGGCGAGGTGTCCGAGGGCAATGTTGGCGAGTTTCTTAAAATGATGCCCGGCGTGATGGTAGACTTTGTCAACGCCGACGTGCGCGCCGTCAGTATCGGCGGCCTCGACCCCAAATACAGCGTGATCATGATGGACGGCGCGCCGGTCGCCAGCGCGGGCAGCTCCAACATTGGGACAGGCCGCACGTTTGAGTTTGAGCAGCTTTCCATTTCGAGCATCGAATCGGCGGAGTTAAGCAAGACGCCGACGCCGGACGTGCCGGGCAGCGCGCTGGCGGGGGTCGTCAACCTCCGCAGCAAAGGCGCCTTCGATCGCAAAGGCCGGCAGATCCGCTGGTCCGCCAGCAGCCAGTTCAATTCGCACCAAATGACGCTGAAAGAGACAGCCGGTCCGGCGGACAAAAAAACCTACAAGTTCCAGCCGAACCTCTCGCTCGAATTCTCGGACGTAATCCTCGACGGGAAACTCGGCGTGCTCGCAGGGTATAATTTCTCGCGGACCTTTGTCGAACAGAACACCACCAACTATACCTACGTCGTCAACGCGAACGCAGCGGACAACGCCACCGAGATTCCGCGGTTGAGCCAGCTGCGGCTCACCGACACGCCGAAGGTCACGACCCGCACCAATTATAACGTGCGCCTCGACTATAAGTTCTCCCCCGAGCTGATGGTCTGGGTCCGCGGCGACTTGAACGACTACGAAGCCCTCAATTACCAGCGCAACGTGACGTTCGATCTGGCCAACGCCGTCAACGGCCCGGGCGCAAACGATCCAGCCGAGGCGGGCGCCGAGTATTCGCTCAAAAGCCAGACGACGACCGCGGGAGTGTCGATCCTGAGCAGGAACCTCACGTTCAACAAGCACGGCGCGACCACAACGCTCGCGAGCGGCGCTGCGTTCAAACGCGGTGCGTTCCGCGCCGATGTACAGGCCCAAGTCTCGATCGCCACAAATTATTATCAAGACATCGAAAACGGTTTTTTCAATGCCGGGAGCACGGGCAATTCGCGGGCGTTCCGGTTGCGCTGGGATCGCGCCAGCGGCGGCGATCCTGGAATCAACGTCACGCAGTTGAGCGGCGCGGACTGGCGGAACCCGGCCAACTACACCGCCGCACCGAGTCCCACGGCGCGGCAGCCTTTCAACAGCAAGGATCAGAAGTGGACCGCGAAAGCAGACTTCCGCTACGACTGGCGGCGCTGGACAGTTCCCCTTTTCCTGAAGTGGGGCGGTGACATCAGTCAGTCGATCCGCAACGTCGACCAAGGCCAGATACTCGCCCACCCCTACCTCGGGCCCGATGGCATCGCCGGCACAGGCGACGAACGCTGGGCGGTCGAGCCGTATTATCAGATGCGCAATCTCGCCGGCGGAAACCTCCAAGGCATCCCCGTGATCGACCATTTTGCGATGGCGCGCGAGTTTCGCGCGCATCCGGAGCGGTTCGTCCTGCCCACCCCACAGCAGGTGCTCATGTCCGCACTCACGACCCATTGGGACGTGAAGGAGCAAATCGATTCCCTGTATCAGCAGACCATCATCAAAGTCACGAAGAAGTTCGATCTCGCCCCGGGTGTCCGTCTGGAAAAAACGCGCAGTGCCGGTCGTGGCCCGACCGACCGCGGCGATGACTATGCCAAGCAAAAGCTGACGGGAAATCCCAACGCCAACATCCCGACGACTTCGCTCGACTACATCCAGGCCCGTTATGGCCAGGATGTGACCAACACGTCCGACTCCCACACGTGGCTGAAGTATCTCCATGCGACTTATCGGTGGAGCAACGAACTCATCCTGCGCGCATCGTTCAACGATTCGATCACGCGGCCGGATCTCAACAATCTGGCGGGCGGCTTGACGATCAACCCCGATGCGTTGCCATTTCCGACGGCCAACATCCCCAACCCCGCGTTGCAACCCGAGCACGGGCGGAATATCTTCACGAGCGCGGAGTATTATTTCCCGAAACGCGCGGGCTCCTTCAGCGTGACCGCAGCGCGCCGGGATATCTCGCAGCTCATTCGGAGCAACACGGTGGACGTGCCGATCGGCGGGACATTCCCAAATCAGCAAGGCTACGACCTCGGCGGTCATCGGGTGACCACGGTCAACAACGTGGCCAAGTCACATTTGACCACTTTCGAGTTCAGCTATCGGCAGAACATGGTCTTCCTGCCAGGCTTTTGGCAGCGATTCTCGATCTTCGGAAACTATACGGCGCTGAAATACGACGACTACGACAACTTCCGGCGGCCGACCAACATCGCGAACGGTGGCGTTTCGTTCGACCATCAGGGAATCTCGTTGCGGTGGAACGTGACGTGGCTGCCGATTTTCCGCAGGGTCGCCGTGCCCGCCAATGGTTGGAACATAATGGAAGGCACACGACTCAACCACGACGCGCAGTTTAGTTACCGTGTCACCAAAACCATCTCGGTGTTTGTCACGGCCCGGAATATTTTCAACGACAAGCCGCGAAATTACTGGGGCCACATGCGCAACGATATCCTCAGCCAGCAACAGGACCACGGCGGGATCTGGAACGTCGGCGTCAGGGGCCAGTTCTGACGCCGACGTCTCGAACGGGCTCATCCATCTAAAACCCCTCCCGGACCCGATCCCCCTAAAAATCCAGTCCCCTATCAGCCCCCGCCCCAGAATCGGATTCTGGCCGTGACCGAAAGAAACAACGTCAAAGTTGCACCTCAACGTTTAACAAATGTAGTTTCTTAGGAGGAGCGGGAAAGGGCCTCCCTTCCACCTTCGTCGCTCCCCGACGGATCTCACCCAAACACCCCGCCGTGTCCCGAACATGAAAACCAAGAATCCCATCGCCCTGTTTTACCTGCTGCTCGGCCTGATCGCGGGGCCGTTCGCAA